>JBIJBH010000166.1:0-7481 GCA_044345315.1 Lysobacteraceae bacterium | reverse complement strand
TGCCGTGCGGCATCGGAGCGTTGCGGCACGAGATGAAACGCGGGGTCGGGCTCGCTTTTCGACGGCTTGATCGTCTGCGAGCGAACCCGATCCCGCTGTCGGGGCGGAAAAGTCGACTCCGACCCCGGTTTCGATCAATACGCGCCCGTGCTCGCTCCGCTGTCCGGTGCCGGCAGATCGGTGTCGATCGCTTCGAGCAGCATGCCGCGGCCCATGATCGAGTTGACCACATGCTCGGCCGACAGCACGGCGCCCTCCTGCCATCCGGGCAGATAGGACACCTGGTCGCCGCCGACATGGAAGCGCTTGTCGGGCGACAGCAGGCGCTGGTACGCAGCGGCCTGCTCCGGGTCGCGCGGGTCCCACTCGGCCCATCCGCCGCCGATGTGCGGGACGTTCTGCCAGGCGATCGACAGGCCTTTTCTGGTGTCGACGTACTCCGCGAATTCCGGATGCAGACGCTTCGCACCCTGCAGGGCGACCTCCAGCCGCTCGGACAGCGGAAGATTCCCGAATCTCGTCGCGACCGGCTTGTCCGGCGCATCGTAGTTGTAGGCGCCGGTGAGGATCGCCGGGCCTTTGGAGAAGTAGCCCGAGGACGGATACCACATCTGGGTGATCGGATGATCGATCCAACTGATGCCGCCGAAGATCTGCGGTCCGTTGCGCAGCCCGACGTCGCCCAGGCGTTCCCAGAATCGTTCCTTCGCCTGCCAGCCGACCTTGCAGGTGGCGGCGAACTTCGCCTTGGACACGGCCTTGCGGAAGTCGGCCGCGAAGCCGTCGGCGAGCATCTTGCCGAGCAGCGGCAGCGGAATGGTGCTGAAGCAATAATCGGCGGAGTCGCGTTTCCCGTTGGCGAACAACACCGCGACCCGGTTGTCGCGGTTGAAGATCCGAGCCGCGACGTGTTCGGTATGGATCTGACTGCGTCCGAAGCCATCCGCGACCGCGTCCACGATCGCCTGCATCCCGCCCTTCGGGTGGAACAGGGTGGCCTGCCAGAGATAATCCTGCGCCTGATAGAAGCGGTGTTTCCAGAACTCCGAATCCAGCAGCGCATCGAGCGCGAGTTGATCCGGCCGCCGCCCGGGCTGCGTGACTCCGGGGTCGACGAGATAACCACTGCGCGTCGATCCCTTGTATTCGTAGGGTGGTTTCGAGTCGGGAGACACGTTGCCGAACTGCGTCAGCAGGCTGAGCAGCTTCCTGCGCTCGTCGGCGGTCAGCAGATCGTCCAGCGCCTTGCGGTCGATGGCCTTGGCCAGTAGCGAGGCGATGTAGCCGCGCGTGTCGTTGGCGATGCGCCGATTCTCGATCGCTTCGCCGTCGAACGCCTGCTCGGTCTGGAAACGGTTCGCAGTCGTTTCCATGATGTAGGGCTCGAGCTCGACCCCGAATTCCTCGCACAGTTTCAGCAGGGCGATGTGGTGGTAGGGAATCCGCCCGGCGCCGGCCTCGAAATACTGCGTCCTCGGGTCGCCAGTGAAGTCGCACGTCTGGCGGGTCGGTTTGCCGGTCGGCGGCTGCTCGATGATGACATTGCGCTTCTTGTCAGGATCGCGACTGACCGTGAAATTGCGGCCGCCGATATATCGCGCGGCTTCGTAGACGGCCACCGTATACCCCGCCTGCTTCAGACGATACGCCGCGACCAGTCCCGCGACGCCCGCGCCCAGCACGATCACGCGCTTGCCCTTGCCGGGCATGCCGCTCGTGTCCGGTGGCCCCGCATAGGCCTGTGGCGTCGCCAGCATGCCGATCGCGACCATGCTCTCGTAGACCGCCGCGGCACCGCCCGCGGCGCCGATCATCTCCAGAAACCTGCGTCGCGTCAGCGGCGCGTTCCCTGTGCTCATGACCCCTCCTGTTGTCCCTGTCGTGCCCTCGCGGCATCGATGTTCCGGCTCGCGATCCCGCGCGGGCGGATGATGCGCCGTGCTTCCCCGCACGGTCGCGAGGTCGATGTTGACACAAACCCGCGCCAGGGTGCGCATCGTTCGTCTTCAGGATTGCGACGAGCCGAAGCGGGCGTCCGGAGTGAGCGATGTCTCGCATCCGGTTCGCATCGAGATGGGCGCAACGGGTTTCGGGAGCGAGGCGTCTTGATTTCGAGGCGTCGAGTGTCGCGCGGTCACGCGACGACGGCGGTGAACATGTCTCCGCGAACGCGGTGGAGCAGGAAAGTCGACTCTGACCCCGGTTTTCGCGGCTTTACCAGCGAGCCTCGAGTTTGTACACATCGACGCCGATCGCGTAGGCGACGAATCCATTGTCGGTCGACAGCACCCGGATCTTGTTCACCGCGCGCCCCAGTTCCACCGGCGTCCACGTCTTGCCGCCGTCCACGGTCTGGAAGCCGCCGGTGCTGGTGCCCACCCAGCCGATCCGCGCGTCTTGGAAACCGATGCCGAACTGGCGCACCCGGGCATCGTCGACCAGCGGCAGTTCCTTCCAGCTGCGGCCGCCGTCGGTGGTCTTGACCACATAGCGTCTGCTGTTCGCGGGATCGGGGTCGTAGTTCTGGATCGTGGCGTATCCGATCTTCGCGGTGGGGAAACTGCCTTTCCAGGTCAGTTCGTACGGGCGCGTCGATTGATACACGGTCTTCCAGGTGACGCCGCCATCCTGGGTGCGCAGGATGCGCGCGTGCGACTTCTGCACATCGCTGTCGCTGGCGCCGAAGACGATGCCGTTCATCGCGTCGAAGAACTTCACGTCCAGGATCATCGCGGTATGCGGGGTCATGTCGATGATCTTCCAGGTCTCGCCGCCGTCGAGCGAACGCAGCAGCGTCGCCGGGCCGCCGACGCGGCCGCCGGCGTGCACGATCGTGCGTCGGTCGAGCGTCCCGGCGTTGACGAACGGGCTGTGCACGATGTCGATCGCGCACAGGCCTTTCACCTGTTCGCCGGTGAGCGATTCGACGACGTTCCAGGTCTTGCCGCCGTCGCGCGTGCCGTACAGCGGCCGGGTATCGGTCACGCCCGGAAAGTAATCGATGCCGATGTTGCCGGCGAAACCGCGATTCTCGTCGAGAAAGCCGACCGTGCGGAAGAAGGTGCCCGGTTGCGACAGCTGCTCCTGCCAGGTCTTGCCGCCGTCTTCGGTCGCATAGATCTTGCCAGCACCGTTGACGTACCAACCGCGTGCGGGGTCGATGAAGTGGATATCGTCCTGCTTGCCTTTGTAGGGCACGGTCTCGAGCTTGCGCCAGACCGCATCCGCCGGCAGCGTCGCCCGATCGTTCTTGCCCGCCAGCGATGGCCCCGCACCGAAGAGCAGTGTGCCGACGAGTACGATGGCGGACAGAATGGCGAAGGGGCGTGCGGCCATGATGCGGGCTCCGGACGAATCAAGGTGGCTTGTGCGGGAGATCATCGAACCGCACGTCAGGCGCGGATACTGCCGAAGGTCACGGCATGGGCATCGATGCGCGCGTGATGTGCAAGCGCGTGCAAGACGAATCGCGTCCAAACGCGATACAGGCGGACACGGCCAGAAGCGGGACGCTCTGGAATGTCGACAGATAGGTCGATCCGGGGTTGCTGCGGTTGTACGGGGCGCATGCGGCGGCAGAATGATCCGCTGCCGACCGTCTCATCTCCCGAGAAGGATGCGATCCGCGAAGTGTCTGGGCAGCGCTTTCAGGCCGTCGAGCGGCTGGAGGTGGTCGTGTCCGTCTTGGGGCCGGTCATGGGGGGAAGCCCGCCATGGGAATCTCGGTCGCTGATCCGGTCGGTCCCGATGCGGTCAGGCTGAAAGTCGACTCTGACCCCAGTTTTTCTGACCCCGGTTTTTTCAGCGCGGGTTGACCGGAACGTACTGGCCTTGGTCGCCGTAGCCCTGCGCCTCGCGATCGACGTTGGCGCAGAGTTGTTCGCCGTTCTTGCCGCACAGGGTCACGTCGGCGCGGTTGTAGGCCTTCAGCAGATCGGCCGAGAGCTGATATTCGCGGATGATGCCGTAGTAGTGACTGGACAGCCAGATGCCGCCGACCAGCACCAGCAGCATGCTGCCGACGGCGACCGCAGCGGTTTTCCATACGAGCTGCTTGTGCAGTTTCTCCATGCGCTGGAGCTGCTGCGCCAGTGCGCCGGATCCTTCGTTCACCTTGGTGCCGGCGTCGTTCAGGCGCTTTTCGTATTGGCTCACGGGCTGTTCCAGCCCGCTCTGCACCTTGCCGAGCACTTCGCCCGGCAGCACCTGCAGGGAACTCTCCGCCGACTGCCGAACCACCTGCGGCAGCCGCTGGGTGAGATCGCTCAACTGCTGGGCGAGGGCCTGCTGTCGCTGGTCGATGTCCGTGCAATTGCGCTCGAACTTCTCCATCAGCATCGCGGTCTTGCTGATGAGATCGCTCAGTGCCTGTTCGTCCATCGTGATCTCGCCCCGTGGCTAGCGTCAGGCCATCGATCTCAGACCGCGCGGACAGCGGGACTGCGCACTTCCGGCTCGGGTGCGCGCTGCTGCTCGGCGGCCCGTTGGGCCAGCTGCTGCTGTTCGCGGTCGACGAGCGCGACGACGGTCTGGTTCAGCTCGCGTCCGGCGGGCTGGTTCGCTGCCGCATGCAGCGCGGTGCGATCGCCTTCCAGCATCCGGTCGAGCAGGTTGGCGGTGTTGTTGCCCTCGGCCGCGGCGAAGCGCGTCGGCGTGGCGCCGTTGTTGGTCGGCTGGTTCGCGCCGAAGAGATCGCGATAGATTTCGCGAGGATCGTTCAGATAGCGGTTGATGTCGCCGCCGGTCCGCACGATGCCGTGGATTTCGCGGATGTCGCCGCGATAGGTGTCGATCATCGTCGCGTTCTCGCGCGCGCGCTCGACCGCGCGCGGATCGCCGAGGACGGAACGGTCGGGGTTGCCGTCGCCGTCGACACTCCTGAAGTTGTGCATCATGTGGGCGCCGAACGATCGGCCGGCGACCACCAGCGGCCTGTCGTCGAGACTTCCGATGATGGGCACGGGATTGTTGGAGTAGCGCCCCAGCACCGGATGCTGCATGCGGTCGATTTCCTCGGTGGTCGCATAGGTCCGCACCTGACCGAAGTGCCGGCTGGCGGCGCTGACCGGGTCGGAAGACATCACGTGATTGACGACCGTGTCGCCGCCCTCGCGGATGCCGCGCCGCTCCAGGCCGACCGCGCCATAGGCATTGAAGGTTTCGCCGCGCACGCCGGTTTCGGCGGCCGCCACCTGCGCCAGGGTTCCGCCGAGCGAGTGGCCGGTGACGGTCACCCGGGAGGGATCGCCGCCCGCGAGTTCGATCGCACGGCGGGTCAACGCCACCGCTTCGTCGGCCTGACCGTTCGTGCGCCGGTTGACCACCATCGAGGCATCGGTCAGCAAAACGTCCTGAAGACCGTTGCGACTGAGCTCGAATTCGGTGCCGCGGTGGGCGACGACCATCTCGCCGTTGTCGGTGCGCTGGTAGATCGTGCCGGCGTAGCCGCTCTGGCCGCGGCCGTTGTTGTTGACGTGTTCGCGGACCTCGTACGTGATCCCGCCGAGCGTGACTCTGTCGCCGGGCTCTCTGTTCCGATAGCCATCGTTGGCCAGCTCCGCGTACTGCTGACTGGTGGGTCTAGTCATGACGCACGATCTCCGAGGTCAAGGTGAGCGGGAACACATCGTCGGAAGGCGGATCCAGGCCGAGCGAGCTGAAGTCGGCGATGGCCGGATCGCGAGGGTAACGCTTCCTTTCGTGAACGCGGGTCTGCGGCTTGCCGCCGAGCAGGGCGTCGCGGTCGAGGCTGGCGAAGAAGCGGGTTTCGCCCTGCGCCCCGGTCGCGCGCATCTGGGCCGAGACGACGACCAGACCCCAATGGCAGATGCCCTTGCCGAAATAGTCTTCATCCAGCATCGCGTCGGTATGCACGATGCCCGCGTAGGTGCCATCGTCCTGCTTCGTATAGGTGACCGGAATCCGGTGCTCGGGATTCGCGGTCGCGCCGGCGGCCTCGTTGATGACGTAGGTGCAATCCGGCGCGGCGTACTGGGCGAAGCCTTCGACCGACGCGAAGGGACCCGGCGCATTCGACACGTCGAGGATCACCCGATAGGCCTGTTTCGGCGAAGGGTTCTGCCGGAACTTCGCCTGAATTTCCTCGGGGGTCGGTGCGGTCGCAACGGCGGTGCTTTGTTCCTGTTTCATCATTCGGCTCTCGGATGGATCGCAGCTGGTCAGCAGGATCACTGCCGACAGGCCCAGCACGCGGCAAAAAGGGTGCATCGATATCTCCCGGCAGATCACTCCGCGCTCGGCGCGTCCTGCAGCTTATAGTGCGACCGAAATCCCAGTCAAACGCGCTCGGGGCAGGCGCTCCGGCCAACCTGCAGCCGGAGTCGATGAGACCACTCCGGGTGTCGCGTGAAGGCGGTTCAGTCTCGCAGGGGGATGAGAGCGGCCGTTGCGGGTCGCACTTCCAGGTCATCCCGTGTTCGATGTCGGGAGGTTTCCGGCCATGTAGTTCGCGCAGCGGATGCAGCGAACCGCCCCCATCGAGCGACCGGCGGCGGGCGATGGAAAAGTCCACTCCGACCCCGGTTTTTTTCTATTCCATCGGCGTGACCGATGTCCGGGTGCCGTCCGGTGCACGAATGGCGATCTCCATGAATCGGCACCTCATGACCAGTGTGTTGCCCGCTGCAAGCCACGTCGTCGTTTCGGTGTCCACTCCGCCTTCTCTGGCCGCGCGCACCCCGGTTTGCGCGTATGCTCGGCGCATGAGCAGGCACCAGGATCCCGCATCCGGACCGTTCCGCGTCGAACTCGATGCCGTGCGCGGGGCGAGCGCGCTGGCGGTCCGGGCCGTGCAGGGCATTACGGATCTGGTCGAAGAGATGCATGGCGCGATCGCGGGTCTGTCGCCGCCGATCGCCGCCAATCCGGCGCAGCCGAAGACGACGCGAGGCATCGCGCGATGGGTGTATCGCAGCGTTCGCGGCGTGACCGGCGTCGTGGGCTGGGGGATGAATCGCAGCCTGGATGTCGCACAACTGCCTCTCGTTTCCGAAGCGCTCGCACCCGCGCTTGGGCGGATCGCGGTGCGGCTCAAGCTGACGTCGGCCGAACCCTATCGCGAGCCCGTGCGCGCGGCGCTCAACGGCGTGCTCGGCGACATCCTGGCCGACACGGGCAACCCGCTGGCCATCGACATGCGGTTCCGGCAGCGTGGCCGTGCGCTGGAAGTCTCCCGAAGCAACGGCAAACTGCTGATCATGGTGCACGGGCTGTGCATGAACGATCTGCAATGGCTGCGCGACGGGCACGACCACGGTGCGATGCTGGCGGAGCGCCTGGGCTGGGAGACGATCTATCTGCACTACAACAGCGGCCGTCGCGTGACCGAGAACGGCGCGGATTTCGCCGATCTGCTGGAGCACACGCTCGGCAACTGGCCCGTGCCGATCACGCAGTTGGCGATCGTCGGGCACAGCATGGGTGGGCTGATCGCGCGCAGTGCCTGTCATCATGCGCTGCTT
>JBIJBH010000425.1:0-3508 GCA_044345315.1 Lysobacteraceae bacterium | reverse complement strand
GGCGTGGGCCACTTCCGCGTGCTGCAGATCATCCGCGCCAGCGGCGGCGCCGCGGTTGCGGTGAGCGAAGCCGACACCGCCGCCGAACTGCAGCGGGTCTGGCGCGACAAGCGCTGGTGGATCAGCCCCGAAGGCGCTGCCTGCCTCGCCGCCATCCCGCAACTGCTCGATCGCGGCCTGCTCAAACGCGGCGAGCGCGTGGTCGCGGTGAATACCGGGTCGCTGGAGAAGTATCTGCCGACGTTGCGGCATCTGCTCTGAGCGCGGGCTTGCGGCACGGGCCGCGGTTCGGGTTAAGCTGGCCCCGCGCAGGACGCCCCGGCGCACCGCGATCGAACGGGCTTCGATAACGATGCAGCAAGCTATTCAGGAACAGCACATGCCGGATTTCGTCCCGTGGAGCAGCCAGCCGCTCGAGCGCTGGGCCGAGCAACACGCGAAAGGTCGCTTCATCGATCTCGGCGGCAGGAAGACCCACTACCTTGTCCGCGGCGAAGGGCCGCCGCTGATCCTGCTGCACGGATTCTTCTACGACAGCTTCCTGTGGTCGGAGAACATCGACGCCCTCGCGCAGCGCTTCAAGGTCTACGCCTACGATCTGTGGGGCACCGGCTACAGCACGCGCGAGCCGATGGACTACGGCTATCCGCTCTACGCCGAACAACTGCGTCTGTTCATGGATGCGATGGGCATCGCCCGCGCGTCGCTGGTCGGGCAATCGATGGGTGCCGGTACCGCGGTGCAGTTCTGCGTCGATCATCGCGAACGGGTCGACAGACTGGTGCTCGTCGCCGCGGCCGGCATGCCGAACCCGATGCCGATGATGGCGAAATTCTTCAATCTGCCGCTGATCGGCGAATTCTTCCTGGGCCTCAAGACGGATGGCTTCCGCAAGACTGCGCTGAGGGACATCTTTCTCCACGACAAGGCCAGGGCCACCGACGCCTACTTCGAGCAGGTGACGCGCGCGCAGAAGGTCCTCGGCAGCACCGAGTCCGGTCTGCGCATCCAGCGCAACGCGTTCTTCGACAAGCTCGAACCCGAGATCCGTCGCCTGGGCGCGATGGACGTGCCCACGCTGCTGTTGTGGGGACGACACGACAAGGCGATCCCCCTCGATCGCGGACAGGCGATGCAGCGCCTGCTGCCCGGCGCGCGCCTGGAGATCCTCGACTCCGCCGGTCATGTCCCCAATTTCGAACAGGCCGAGCGCTTCAACGCGCTGGCGCTGGAGTTCCTGGGCGGGTGAGTTGTTGCCGGCACCGGCGTGCTCGACATGTGGAAGGCCTGGGACGAACTCGAGACATTCGCTGGTACGCGCCTTCGAATCGGGCGCTGACGACACCACCGTGGTCGAGGCCGGCAGAATCCTCAGCGCCGCCCTCGACGTTTCGGTGGCGCGGGGCGCTTCCGAGTGCTGCAGATCATCCTCGCCAGCGGCGGTGCCGCGGTCGCGGTCAGCGAAGCCGACACCGCCGCCGAACTGCAGCGGGTCTGGCGCGACAAGCGCTGGTGGATCAGCCCCGAAGACGCCGCCTGCCTCGTCGCCATCCCGCAACTGCTAGATCGCGTACTGCTCAAACGCGGCGAGCGCGTGGTCGCGTTGAATACGGGGGCGCTGGAGAAGTATCTGTCGGCATTGCGGTATCTGATTCAATCCACTCTTCGCGCGTCACGCATGTGTAGGTGTATGGTGTCTAAGAATGAATAGAGCAGGTTTGCAGTCAGAGAGTTATTGCGCGATAACTGTCTTGAGAAAAAGGATTCTTCCTGCTGCTGTTAATTTCCAGTGCTTGATTTCTCTGGAAGAAATCTTTCCTTCGCTTCCACTGGTTTGCGGTCGAGCTTCAGGTTCAATCAGGTCCGCGGCCATAAAAATTAATAAAATTGATTGAAGTTCATTATCATCAACACTGACGAGTCCAGACGTCCACAGCGATCGATTTTGAAGACTTTTGATTTCGTAAGCTATTTCCGTCCCGGAAATGGCGTCTTCGATAATCTTCTTGAAAATGTAGCCGATTTGGCGCTCAGGGCACGGAATGATTAAATCCTTAGCGATTCCAAAGAAGATATCCCTAAGTTGCATCGGATATTCGAAGTTTTTGTCATATCCAGCTCCCTTGAATTTCACTAAGTATTCTTTATCAATGCTTTGAAGCGAAAAATGAATATGGGATCCGCCATTATTCTTACGCAGCAACTCAGTTTCTGTTTGAAGAGAATCGTATCTAAGCTGCAAATCGTTCAACTGCTGTAGTAGCTCATGCTTGCTAGGTCCTGAATTCGGTATCCAGCCGCAGGCTGGTTTCGTCCTTATGGTGTGAGTGATGGCGATCAGAACTTGGGATTTAAGTTCGTCTTTGTTTTTCCAGAATTTACAGTGACGAGATGAGACTTTTGACCTAAACTCGTCGAGTTTTTTTCGTGCTTCTGAGTTTAACTCTGACTTTCCAGAAGGAATCATGTCTGGAGCGGCATGAAGAAAAGCAAGAATCGGTTTCTGTAGCTTCAAGGCAAGATTGTATTCCATTTCCGTGTAGCTGATGCCTTCCGGCCCGGTAGAGCCATAACGTCCGCCAATGATCAATATGTAATAGTCGGAGTCTGCAATGACGGACTCGATCAGCTCCCATGGTGTCGAGTCGGCGGCGGGGAATGTTTCCATGCCCGCAGGAAAATGATTGAGCTCGAGGATTGCTTCCTGTACTGCCTGACGCTCATCGCTGAGATCCCGAAATGTCGAGCTTACGAAAATTTGATAGCGAGGGAGCATGGCACCTCCATTGTGGTGAGTATCGTCGCTTCGCGAAGTCTAATTGCCCTCAAGTCTTGTAGAACGGCCGATACCACTCCACGAAATTCCTCACCCCCACTTCCACCGGCGTCGTCGGCTGATAGCCGGTGTCGCGGGTGAGGGCGCTCACGTCGGCGTAGGTGTCGGGCACGTCGCCGGGCTGCAGCGGCAGCAGATTCTTTTCGGCCTTGCGGCCGAGGCAGTCTTCGAGCACTTCGATGTAGCGCAGCAGCTGCACCGGGGCGTTGTTGCCGATGTTGTAGACGCGATAGGGCGCGGACGAGGTGGCGGGCGTCGGGTGCATCGGGTCGTGGGCCGGATCGGGCCCTGGCACGCGGTCGAGACTGCGGATCACGCCTTCGACGATGTCGTCGATGTAGGTGAAATCGCGGGTGTGCCGGCCGTGGTTGAACACGTCGATGGGTTCGCCGGCGAGGATCTTCTTCGTGAACAGGAACAGCGCCATGTCCGGGCGGCCCCAGGGGCCGTAGACGGTGAAGAAGCGCAGGCCGGTGGTCGGCAGGCCGAACAGATGGCTGTAGGTGTGCGCCATCAGCTCGTTGGATTTCTTGCTGGCGGCGTAGAGGCTGACCGGATGATCGACGCTGTCCTCGACCGCGAACGGCAGCTTGCGGTTGGCGCCGTAGACCGAACTCGACGAGGCGTAGACCAGGTGTTCGACGCCGCGGTGGCGGCAGGCTTCAAGGATGT
>JBIJBH010000424.1:0-3518 GCA_044345315.1 Lysobacteraceae bacterium | reverse complement strand
CAGCGCGTCGAACGCGCGCTGCTGGGCCTCGGTGAAGCGCCCCTGACGCAGCACGAAGCTGCGGATCTTGCGATGCCCTTCCTCGACGGTGAAGGGCTGTTCGAACGCGCGGTCTCCGTACCCATGGCCGAGGCCGTTCTCGTTGGAAGCATCGGCGGGTGCGCGCGGGCCGCCCATCAGCCGATCAACCCGTCCACCGGCGACGACGCCGAGGCGTAGCGCTTGCGCGGGATGCGGCCGGCGAGGAAGGCGTGACGGCCGGCTTCGATCGCGAGCTTCATCGCCAGCGCCATCCGCACCGGGTCCTTCGCGCCGGCGATCGCGGTGTTCATCAGCACGCCGTCGCAGCCCAGCTCCATCGCCACCGCGGCGTCCGAGGCGGTGCCGACGCCGGCGTCGACGAGGATCGGCACCTTCGCGTTGTCGACGATCTCCAGCAGGCTCCACTTGTTCTGGATGCCGAGGCCGGAGCCGATCGGCGCGGCCAGCGGCATCACCGCGACGCAGCCGATCTCTTCCAGACGCTTGGCCTGGATCGGGTCGTCGGTGCAGTAGACCATCACCTCGAAACCGTCGGCGACCAGGATCTCGGCCGCCTTGAGCGTCTCGGGCATGTGCGGATACAGCGTTTTCTGGTCGCCCAGCACTTCCAGCTTCACCAGCGCGTGGCCGTCGAGCAGCTCGCGGGCGAGGCGGCAGGTGCGCACCGCATCCTCGGCGGTGTAGCAGCCGGCGGTGTTGGGCAGGATCGTGTAGCGATCCGGCGGCAGCACGTCGAGCAGGTTGGGCTCGCCCGGAGTCTGGCCGATGTTCGTGCGGCGGATCGCGACGGTGACGATCTCGGCGCCGGCGGCCTCGGTGGCGCGGCGGGTTTCGTCGAGGTCCTGGAACTTGCCGGTGCCGGTGAGCAGGCGCGAGCGATAGGATTTGCCGGCGATGACGAGCGGGTCGTCGTACGTGGGATGCGAGGTCATGCGGCGATTATCGCGCAATCGGCCGCGGTCATGGCGCGAGACGATCGCGGTCGCGCGCGGTCAACCGATCCCCAGCCAGCCCGCGATCACGCCGCGCAGCTCATCCACGCCGGTTTTCGCTTCGGCCGAGAAGGTCTGCACGCTGACGCTGTCGCCGTAGCTCGCCTGCAGGTCCTTGCGTACCGCAAGCAGGGTATTGCCCGCGGCGCCGCGGCCGAGTTTGTCGGCCTTGGTCAGCAGGGCGTGGGCGGGCAGGCCGCGTTCGGCGGCGTAGGCGATCATCTGCCGGTCGTACTCCTTGAGCGGATGGCGGATGTCCATCACCACCACCAGGCCCTTGAGCGCCTGGCGGCTGCGGAAGTACTGATCGATGAAGGCCTGCCAGTGCGCCTGCAGGTCCTGCGGCACCTTGGCGTAGCCGTAGCCGGGCAGATCGACCAGGAAGCGGTCGGCATGCGGGGGCAGTTCGAAGAACACCAGTTGCTGCGTCCGACCCGGGGTCTTGGACACCCGGGCGAGCGCGTTCTGCTGGCACAAGGCGTTGAGCGCGCTGGACTTTCCGGCGTTGGAGCGGCCGGCGAACGCGACTTCGGCGCCGCCATCGGCGGGCAGCTGGCGCGGGGTGTGGGCGGCCAGCAGGTAGCGGGCGCGGGCGAAGGGGTTGGGCGGGCTCGGCATCGGCACAGGATCGCATGCCCGCCGTCCGGCCGGGGCGGCCCCGCCTGCAGCCGTCGCCCTCGGGTTTGACCCTGTCCCGGTCGCCGACCATAATTTGCCGGCTTGTATTCGCTGGTTTCAGCCCGTCTCCGGTCCGCGTCCGGCCTTTCGCCGCCGCCGGGCCCCTTCGTCTTCCCTGGAGTGTTGAGCATGCGTCACGCCCGTGCCTTCGGTTTCGCCGGTCTTGCGGTCCTCGCGGTCGCTGCGGCCGCCATCGCCCAGACCACGGTCACGCCGGTGCCCGAGCCCGCCCCGGTGGAAACCATGCCGCTGGACGCCTCCGCAGTGGCCGAACTCGCCAAGGCCAAGGGCGGCGACCCGCAGGCCGGCGCGACCAAGGCCGGCGCCTGCGCCGCCTGCCACGGCCTCGACGGCAACGCCACCGATCCCTCGCTGTATCCGCGCATCGCCGGCCAGAGCGAGCGCTACATCGCCCGCCAGCTCGCGCTGTTCAAGAGCGGCGAGCGCGCGAACGCGATCATGCAGCCGTTCGCGATGGCGCTCAGCGCGCAGGACATGCGCGACATCGGCGCCTATTACGCGACCCAGAAGTCCGGCGCCGGCATCGCCGACGACACCGTCGTCGCCGAAGGCCCGAACAAGGGCATGAAGTTCTACGAGATCGGCCAGAAGCTCTACCGCAGCGGCGACGCCAGCCGCGGGATCCCGGCCTGCATGGCCTGCCACAGCCCGTCCGGCGCCGGCAATCCGGGCCCGGCCTATCCGCACGTCGGTGGCCAGACGGCCTGGTACAGCGCCCGCCGCCTGCAGGAATACCGCACCGGCACCACCACCGAGAAGGATCCGGCCCTGTTCAACATCATGCATGCGGTCGCCAAGCCGCTGACCGACGAGGAAATCCAGGCGCTGGCCAGCTACATGCAGGGTCTGCATCCGCGTCCGGTCGCGGCCATCGCAGGCAAGTAAGGACTGAACGGATCGCGGACCGTTCCGCAGTTTCGGTCTTTCACGCTTGTCCCCGAACGCCGGCGCAGACATCCTCTGGGCCGGCGTTCTTCGTTTCGCGCCCTTCCGTCTCTTCCGCACCTTCCTCCGCACCTTCCGCAGGCTCCCCGTCATGTCGTCGCGTCTGTTCGCCTGGTTGCTGCTGCTGATCTTTCCGCTCTCCGCGTGCGCACAGGCGCCGGCGGGCCCGCCGCAGGTCGGCGTGGACTACGAAGTGCTGCCGCAGGGCCAGCGCTGGGCGCCGGCGAAGCCGGGTCGGATCGAGGTGGCCGAGGTCTTCGCCTACTGGTGCCATCACTGCGCCGACTTCCAGCCGCGGGTCGACGCTTGGAACAAGACCCGTCCGGCCGATGTCGATTTCGTCTACGTGCCGGCCGCGTTCGAACCCGAGGACGCGTTCGCGCGGGCCTATTTCGCCGCCGATATCGCCAAGGTGCTGCCGAAGGTGCACCAGGGCCTCTACGACGCCATCCATGAGACCGGCAGCCTGCCGCGCAGCAACGCGAGCGTGGACGAGGTCGGCGCCTGGTTCGGCCGCCAGGGGCTGAACGCGGCCCGCCTGACCGCCTCGATGCGCTCGCCCGTGGTCGACGAGCGCATGCGCAAGGCGCGCGAATTCATGATCGCCAACCGGGTCAGCGGCACGCCGAGCCTGGTGGTGAACGGCAAATACGTGGTGCGTACGCGTCGCCCGGAGGACCGCATGCGCGTGGTCGACGCGCTGATCGCGATGGAGCGTGCCGCGATGCAGCGCACCGGGACGGGGTCCGCCCCGACCAGGCCGCGTTGAGTCGCCGGCGTTCTCCGCACCTTCTCCGCACCTTGCAGGCACAGACAGACACCCAGGAGATATCGACAATG
>JBIJBH010000423.1:0-3524 GCA_044345315.1 Lysobacteraceae bacterium | reverse complement strand
CGAGCCTGAAGGCGTAATCCTTCGCGACGCCGTCCTGTCCGGTTTTGGTGATTTCGACGCCGAACGCCTGCATGACCGAAAGCACATGTTCGTGCGGTCTGGACCTGCTGTCGTCCAGCGCGCCGATCTGGCAGCCCCCGCTCGACACGAACGAGCCGGCCCCGAACCGGGACACCAGTGCAGGCATGAGATACATCGAGCCATGGAGCCTTGAACTCTCCTGCGGATCGACCGGCCTGTTCCTTGCGGACGAGGTATTGACGACCACTTTCCCGGCATCGCGATCGAACTCCACGTTCGCGCCGAGGCCGCGCAGGATGGACAGGATGACTTCGGTGTCGGAAACCAGAGGAATGTTTTCGATGGTCGCTTCCACCTCGGGCATCAGCAGTGTGGAAATCAACATCAGATTGCTGCTGTGCCTGTAACCGCTGATGTCGACGCGTCCCGGCTTCAGAGTGCTCTGATCCACTTTCAGAAGTCCTTTCATGCGATCCTCATCAGCGCATTCGATTCATTGCGGGCATGGCCGACTGCGGCGGTACGCGCAGCGGCGTGATACAGGCATGCGCGCAGGCCGGCGACGGCGGACGGCGCTGAGACGGCGGGATGGATCGCCCGAGGCGCCCCGACCATCGTCAGCGACGGCGAACACCGTTGCGACGACAGCGAGCCTGTGGCGGATGATGCGCATTCTCTAGCCCAGTTTGTGCGAAAACGATGGTTCCATGATCATTCGCAGCAGGCGACGCAGTCGCACCCGCACGAACGCACATCCGGCCCGATGATTGGCCGCGACCGCGTTGTCGTCCGAGGCCGGAAGCGGTCGCCGCAGGTACACCAGCCCTCCCCGGGTGTCAGATTACGTCAACCAGGGGGAGCTTGCGCAAGGGGTCCGCGGTTTCGGCAGGACATCCGCGCGGATGCGACCGAGCGCGCAACCGCTGCGGACCTTCCCGCCCGTCCGCTCGCGGCCGGTCGGAAAATCGGCCGCCATCGCGGGGGGAGCGCCGCGTGGGCGCGCAGGGCGGCCGACGCATGCGCGACCGCCCTGCGCGATCGGCCCGGGTCGGGCGACCCGCACGGGGTCCCGCATCCGGACTACGGCCCGTAGACGGACTGCGTGAACATCGCCACGCCCGACCCGGCTTGATGTGCTGCAGGATGCCGACGGAAAGCGGCGACACCGCGGCCGCTTCCGTCAGAGTGTGGGCAGCGACGATGGGGCGTCGAAGACGCGTTCGCTTCCGGCGCACACCGCCTGCTTCGGCAGCACGCATGCATGCGCTGGAGCTTGCTGCGTCGCAACATCGACCGCCCGCGCTGCATACGAATTCATCCCGCCTTTCGCCTCTGGCACGGCCCGGGCGGGCGTGGCATGGTGCGGCCACCTCGTTTCCGCCTCGTGCCCTGGGAGTGCCGCGATGAAGTCCCTCGCCCCGCTGGTCTGTGCGCTGGCCCTGACGCTCGGCGCGTCGATGCCGTCGCTGGCGCTGACCCCGAAACCGCGGTTCCAGACCCTGCAGGTGGAGAACTCGCCGGCGCCGCGGTGGTGGCACGACGCGATCGTGTACGAGATCTGGCCGCGGTCGTTCCAGGACGCCGACGGCGACGGCAACGGCGATTTCGCCGGGATGATCGCGCGGCTCGATTACCTCAAGACCCTCGGCGTCGATGCGATCTGGCTGACGCCGGTGTTCGAGGCGCCGTCGTATCACGGCTACGACTTCCAGGATTTCTACGCGATCGAACGTGATTACGGCACGATGGCCGATTTCGAGCGCTTCGTCGCCGAGTCGCACAAGCGCGGGATCAAGGTGATCCTCGATCTGGTGCTCAATCACATCTCCGATCAGCACCCGTGGTTCCAGGCCTCGGCGCGCAAGGTGCCGGGTTACGAGGACGCCTTCATCTGGCGCGACAAGCGGCCCGAAGGCTGGGGCCAGGCGTGGTCCACCACGCCGAATCCGGCCGCGGTGTGGCATTGGAACGAGACTCGGCGCGCGTATTACTACGGCGCGTTCGGCGCTTCGCAGCCGGACCTGAATCTGCGCAACCCGGCGATTGTCAACGAACTCGACGCGGCGGCCGAGTTCTGGCTGAAGAAAGGCGTCGACGGCTTCCGTCTGGACGCGGTGCGCTACGTCATCGAGGACGGCCCGATCCCCGGACAGGCCGATACCGCCGGCACGCTGGCGTACTGGACGCGCTTCGCCGAGCGCGTGCGCCGGATCAAGCCCGACGCGATGCTGGTCGGCGAAGCCTGGGCGCCGCTGGAGATCACCGGGCGCTATCGCGACGGCGGCAAGGGCCTGGATTCGGCCTTCGATTTCGACTTCGGCAACATCGTGATCGCGATCCTCAAGCCGGAGACCGAGCGCCGCGCGGATTTCGGCACCGTCGGCACCGCCGATGTCGGCCAGCGTCGCGAAAGCCTGTGGGCGAACCTGCGTCAACGCGCGGCGGCGGCGCCGATGGATTATTTCGCGGCGTTCCTGACCAACCACGACCAGAACCGGATCATGCACACGCTGGGCGGCGATACGGTCAAGGCGAAGATCGCCGCCAGCCTGCTGATGACCTCGCCCGGCACCACGTACCTGTACTACGGCGAAGAGATCGGGCTGTCGCAGTATCAGGTCGGCGAAGACCGCTACCGGCGCGCGCCGATGCAGTGGACCGAGGACAAGACCGCCGGCTTCAACACCAGCGGCCGCAATTGGATCGATCTGCCCCCGCCGCGCGGGTATCGCGGCGAGCAGGGCGAATGGTGGAAGAAATACTGGAAGCAGCAGCGCGGCAAGGGCGTGTCGGTCGCCGCGCAGGACGCCGCGCCGGATTCGCTGCTCAATCACTATCGCCGGCTGATCGCGGTGCGCAAGGCCAACCCGGCGCTGAGCCGTCCGAGCGAGCTGCGCTATTTCCCGGTCGATGCGCCGGACGTGTGGGTGCTGCAGGCCTTCGGCACCGCCGGCGACAACTGGGTGGTGATCAATCTCGATCCCGCGACGTCCGCGGAGTTCGGTGTGCCTGCGGAACTGCAGGGCGCGCGTCGCGAACAGTTGAGCGGCGAGACCCGCAGCGTCGGTGAGCGCTTGACGCTGAAGCCGGGGGAGACGCTGGTGTTCTGAGCGGGGTCGCATTCATCTGATGTCTGCCCTCTCGTCCGCAATCAGTGCTTTTCATCGATTCAACCATGGTTTGTCATCCCGAGCCTTCGGCGAGGGACCTGCTTTTGATCGATTCGAAAGTGGCGATCGTCAAGGATTTCCTCTCGTCCCTATGTTTCGCTCGCTGAAGCGAGCGAATTGATTTTCCTCGCTATTCGTGGATCAGTGTGAATGTCGATCAAGTGTCAACAGGGTCTGCCACGTCGAAAAAACGGGTCATTGGCCGTTGATGGCGCAACCGCGCATCGTTTGCCGATACGAGCGAAGTCGGGCTCGCTGGCGGGACGAGCAAAGCGCAAAGCTTCCGTCCGCTGCGCGGCCGGGTCACTTTCTTTTTCTGGCCAAAAAGAAAGT
>JBIJBH010000228.1:0-6305 GCA_044345315.1 Lysobacteraceae bacterium | reverse complement strand
CCACGGCCCCGGCCTGACCGCGATGCTGCGCGAAGCCGATGCGCGCGAGCATGGCGCGACCGTGTTCGGCTACTGGGTCAGCGATCCGGAACGCTATGGCGTGGCCGAATTCGACGCCTCCGGGCGCGTGATCGGTCTGGAAGAAAAGCCGGCGAAGCCGAAGTCGCATTACGCCGTGACCGGCCTGTATTTCTACGACGGCCGCGCCAGCGATTACGCCGCCGAGCTGAAGCCTTCGGCCCGCGGCGAGCTGGAGATCACCGATCTCAACCGGCGCTATCTCGACGAGGGCAACCTGCATCTGCAGCGCCTCGGGCGCGGCTACGCCTGGCTCGATACCGGCACGCACCAGTCGCTGCTCGAAGCCTCCAACTACATCGAGACGATCGAGGCCCGTCAGGGCCTGCGCGTGTGCTGCCCGGAGGAGATCGCCTGGAACAACGGCTGGATCGACGCCGCGCAGCTCGAACGCCTCGCCGCGCCGCTGGCGAAGAACGGCTACGGCCAATACCTGCTCGGCCTCGCCGAGCGCGGCGTCGTGCCCTGATCCGGAGTCGAGCATGCGCGTGATCGAAACCGATCTGCCCGGTTGCCTGCTGATCGAACCCCAGGTGTTCGGCGACAGCCGCGGCTTCTTCTTCGAATCCTTCAACCGCGAGCGGTTCGCCGCGCACGGTCTGGACATCCCGCATTTCGTGCAGGGCAACGTGTCCTCGTCGGCGCGCGGCGTGCTGCGCGGTCTGCACTATCAGTGGCCGAAACCGCAGGGCAAATACGTGTCGGTGCTGGAAGGCGAGGTCTGGGACGTCGCGGTCGACATCCGCCGCGGTTCGCCGACCTTCGGCCGCTGGACCGCGGTCGTGCTCAGCGCCGAGAACCGCCGCCATTTCTGGATCCCGCCCGGTTTCGCCCACGGCTTCGTCGCGCTCAGCGAACGCGCGGTGTTCGCCTATCTGTGCACCGAGACCTACGACCGCGAGGCCGACGCCGGCATCCGCTGGAACGACGCTGCGCTGGCGATCGACTGGCCGGTGTCCGATCCGGTGCTGTCGGACAAGGACGCGAAGGCGCCGTTCCTCGACGAGGTCGCGCCGGAGCGTCTGCCGGACTTCGCGAGCTGAGGCCGTCATGTCGGACCTCAAGACGAAAATCCTGCTGCTCGGCGCCAACGGACAGGTCGGACGCGAACTGCTGCGCAGTCTCGCGCCACTGGGCGAGGTCGTCGCGGCGACCCGCAGCGGGCTGCTGCAGGACGATGGGTCGGAACATGGCTCCTCCTGCGTCGTCGCCGATTTCGATGCGCCCGACGCGCTGCCCGCGCTGATCGCGCGACTGGCGCCGGACGTGGTGGTCAATGCCGCCGCGCATACCGCGGTCGATCGCGCCGAATCCGAAGCGGACGCGGCGTACCGCGCCAATGCCGAATCGCCGGCGTGGATCGCCGAAGCCTGCGCCGCGCGCGGCGCGCTGCTGGTGCATTACTCGACCGATTACGTGTTCGACGGACGCGGCACCTGCCCGTATCGCGAAGACGACCCGACCGCGCCGCTCGGCGTCTACGGCGCCAGCAAGCTCGCCGGCGAACAGGCGATCCGCGAATCCGCTGCGCGCCATGCGATCTTCCGCACCGCCTGGGTCTACGCCGCGCACGGCCGCAATTTCATGCGCACCATGCTGCGCCTCGCCGCCGAACGCGACGAGCTGCGCGTGGTCGCCGACCAGACCGGCACGCCGACGCCGGCCGGATGGATCGCCGACGCGACCGCCGCGGTGCTGCGTCGCGGCCTCCGCGATTCCGGTATCTGGAACCTCACCGCCGCCGGCAGCACCACCTGGCACGGCTTCACCGAAGCCATCGTCGCCGGCGCCCATGCCCGCGGGTTGATCGCGCGCGCGCCGCGGGTCGTGCCCATCGCGACCGCCGACTATCCGACGCCCGCGGCCCGCCCCGCGTACTCGGTGCTCGACACCTCGCGACTGCGCACCGACTTCGGCATCGATCCGCCGGACTGGCGCGAGGGCCTGAAGCGGGTGCTGGACGAGGTCGCCGGGATCGGTCGCTGAACGGGCGCGCAGATCGATACGCCTGCCCTCGGAACCGCTTGTCTGATGGTGTCGCGTGATCCTGTCGACGCCCATTTTTTCGCTTTATCATCCGACCGCCTTTCCATGAACCATGCAGGGATTCCATGAGTAAACGCATCGCCCGCTGGCTGCTCGCTGCGGCCTTTTTCGTCCTCACCGGCGCGGCCACCGCGCAGGCGCCCAAACCCCACGAGATCGAGGACTTCATCCGCGAAGACAAGTTCAGGGAATTTCAGGTGTCCCCCAAGGGCACCTATATCGCCTTGACCGTTCCGGTCGAAGACAAGACCGTGTTGGTCGTGATCAAGCCCGGCGACCCGAAGCCGCTGATGCGGATGGAGCCGCGCGGCAAGAAGAGCCATGTCGTGGATGTCACTTGGGTCAGCGATGAGCGACTGGTGTATTTCGTCGGCGTGAGGGACGCATTGGACGAAGGCGCGGGGTACATCACCGAGAGCTACGCGATCAACGCCGATGGCAAGAGAGCGGTGCAGTTGTCGGGTTTCAGCGGTTCGCCGAGGACCACCATCTCCTCGCGAACCGGCCCGGCCATTGAAGCCTTCTTCTACCGGATCGTCGACGATCTTCCCAACGACGACGACAACATGATCGTGGCCGTCTTTCGTCCGGATACGGATTACACCACCGCCGAGCGCATGAACGTCAACACCGCCTCGCGACTCAAGCTCGCGCAGGCTCCGGTGAAGAGGGCGCGCTTCGTGACCGACAATGCCGGGCAGATTCGTTTTGCCGCCGGCATCGACACCGATCAGCTCCAGCGGCTGTTCTACCGTGAATCCGCGGATTCGGAGTGGGTTCTGCTCAACGACGAGCGCAAGAGCCGGAAGAAAATGTACCCGGTCGGTTTCGCTTCCGACGACAAGGTCGCTTATCTGATCAGCGAGGAAACGACCGGCCCGGACTCGGTCGTCGCGTACGACACTTCCTCCGGAACATTCAGGACCGTGATTCGGGACAATCTCGCGAGTCCCTTCAGGATCATCAATCCGATCGGGAAACGCTATCCCATAGGCGCCATCTTCACCGGCGAAAAGCCGCGCTACGAGTATTTCGATCCCGATTCCGCCGATGCGAAGGCGCACCGCGCTTTGCAGCGTGCGTTCCCGGGCCTGATCGTGCTGCCGGGCACTGAAGTCACCGCCAGGAACGAAGTGCCGATCTATGTCTTCGGCGATCGCGAGCCGGGTGGTTACTACGCGATGAACATGGCCACGCGAAGCGTTTCTCCGATCATGTTCTCGGCCGATTGGCTCCCGTCCGACAATCTGTCGTCGATGCGGGGTGTCGTCTTCGATGCCCGCGATGGCCGCAAGATTCCAGGCTGGCTGACCCTGCCCAACGGATCCAGCGGCAAGAATCTGCCGATGGTGATTTACCCCCACGGCGGGCCTTTCGGCGTCGACGACCCCTGGGGCTATGATCCGGTCGTGCAGATGCTCGCCAGCCATGGCTATGCGGTTCTGCAGGTCAACTTCCGTGGTTCTTCCGGGTATGGTCGCGATCATGAGATGGCCGGCTACAAGCAGTGGGGGCTGGCGATGCAGGACGACCTGACCGATGCCACGCGCTGGGCCATCGCCCAGGGCGTCGCCGACAAGGACCGGATCTGCATCTACGGCGCGAGTTACGGCGCCTATGCCGCGCTGATGGGTTCGATCAAGGAGCAGGGTCTCTATCGATGCGCCGTGGGGCAGGTCGGCGTGTACGATCTGGCGAAGGTCGTGGCGGACGACTCGAAAGACAACGATTACCTCCGCACGTTCTTCGACATGACGTTCAATGACGGCGATCTGGCCACAGTGTCGCCCAACAGATTGGCGTCGAGAGTCAAGGTCCCGGTCTTCCTGTCGGCTGGCCGTGAAGATGAGACCGCACCGGTCGAGCACACCGAGATGATGCAGGCCGCACTGGAAAAAGCAGGCGCGACGGTGGAGACTCTTTACTTCACCGACGAAGGGCACGGCATCTACAAGCAGGAGAACAAGGCGAAGTTCTACACCCAACTTCTGACTTTCCTGAACAGTCATATCGGGGGTAGGGCGCCCGTCGCGCCGACCATCGACACCGCCGGGAAATGATCCACTGAACGCCGAAGCCCGCCGAAAGGCGGGCTTCGTCTTTCTGACGTTCACGCGAGGGTGCGTTGCGCGTGCGACGTGCCCCCGCGATATCGGTGTTTTCGTCGATGCGTCCACGTCTTTTCTGTCGCCCGTCGGAACCCTGCGCTTCGCGGACGAACGGTCGTGCGCAGGGCGTTCCGCTTGTTCTAATATTTTCGTTCCGTACCCAAGGAAGGAACGCTGCATGAGCAAACGAGCGATGCAGGGATTGCTGCTCGGGATCTTTCTGGCCGTGACCGGCGGCATCGCCGCCGAGCCCCAGCCTCCCCACGAAGTCGAGGATTTCATTCGTGAGGATCGATTCGACGAAGTCGCCGTTTCCCGGAAAGGCACGTATGTCGCGGTGACCGTTCCGGAGGCCGACAGGACGGTGCTCTACGTTTTCAGGACCGGCGAGGCCAGGCCGCTCACGCGGGTCCAAGCGGGTTCGCGAAGAGGTCATATCGTCGATATCTTCTGGGCCAACGACGATCGTCTGATCTACTCGACCGCGGTCAAGAACCAGATGGACGAAGTTCCGGTGCTGACCGGCGATACATGGGCCATCGATGCCGACGGGCGCAGGCGCATGCAGTTGGCCCATCGGGCCTCGATCGTGGACACCCAGAATGCGGAAGACGACGACGTCCTCGCGATCTGGCCCGATCGGAACGACGAGACCACCACGCTGTATCGGCTGAATGTGCGCACAGGCCATGCGGCGCGCGTCGTCGAGGCGCCGGTGCGGTCCGGATGGTTTTCGGTCGACCCGCTCGGGCAACCGCGTTTTGCCGGCGAGCGCGACATCGATCGCTATTCCAGTCTCTATTACCTCGCTCCGGGCGCGAGCGAATGGAAGCTGATCAACGACGAGTCGACGTCGCAGAAGACGGTTCTGCCCGTCGGCTACTCCGCCGACGGATCGATCGCCTATCTGCAGTCGGAACACGCGACCGGCCCGGATTCCATCGAGGCATTCGAGATCGCGACCGGCGCGCGCAGGACGGTCAGTCGCGACACGCTGGCCGACCCTGCGATGATGATCAACGCGATCGGCAAGCCCGACATCATCGGCGTGCTTTATGCGCGATCCGGTCCGCGTTACGAGTACTTCGATCCGGATTCGCCCGATGCCAGGGCGCATCGGGCGCTGACGATGGCATTCCCGGGCCAGATCGTACGCGCATCGACTTACGCCACCGCCGGGCGGGAAGCGTTGGTCTACGTTTACGGCGATCGCGAACCCGGCGCTTATTACGCGATGCATCTCGGTACCCGCAGGGTCTCGCCGATGATGTTCCGTGCCGACTGGATCGATCCGCAGCGTCTGGGAGCGATGCGCGAGATCACGTTCAAGGCGCGCGACGGTCGCACGATTCCCGCGCTGCTGACGATTCCTGCGGGCAGCGACGGCAGGAATCTGCCGATGGTCGTGCATCCGCACGGCGGTCCGTTCGGCATCGTCGATCGATGGGCCTACGATCCGACCGTCCAGGCGATGGCGAGCCACGGTTACGCCGTGCTGCAGGTGAATTTCCGCGGTTCCGGCGGCTATGGCCGCGACCACCTGCTGTCGGGCTACAAACAGTGGGGGCTCGCGATGCAGGACGATCTCACCGACGCCACACACTGGGCGATCGGGCAGGGCATCGCCGACCGACAGCGGATCTGCATCTTCGGCGCCAGTTATGGTGGTTACGCCGCGCTGATGGGCGCCGCCAGGGAACCGGACCTGTACCGTTGTGCGGTCGGTCAGGTCGGCGTCTACAATCTCCAGAGAATCATGGACGACGACTCCAGAAAGAGCGATAAGGTGCGCCGTTACTTGGAGGTGAGACTGAATTATCGCGACGACGGTCTGCAGTCTCCCGATCGCATCGCGAACAGGATCAGGATTCCGGTCTTCCTCTCTGCGGGCCACGAAGACGAGATCGCACCGGTCGAACACACCGAAATGATGGAAGCCGCGCTCAGGAAGGCCGGCGTGCCGGTCGAGACCCTGTACTTCAGGAACGAGGGCCATGGCGTCTACGACCCGGAGAACAAGCGACGGTTCTACGGACAGCTGCTGGATTTCCTGCACAGGCACATCGGCGGCCG
>JBIJBH010000208.1:0-6577 GCA_044345315.1 Lysobacteraceae bacterium | reverse complement strand
GACTCCGGAAAAGAAATAGGCTGCGGAAAATTGAGAAGCCCGCCGAAAGGCGGGCTTCCTGCTCGTGCGCGGGGCGGGCGCTGGCTGAGGCGCGTGGGTGGCCTCAGCGCCCCGCCGTCACCAGCGTGCCGATCTTCTCGCCGCGCAGGATCCGCAGCAGCACGCCGGGCTGGCTCATGTCGAAGATCCGCAGCGGCAGGCGGCTGTCGCGGCAGAGCGCGAACGCGGCGGTGTCCATGACCTGCAGGTCGCGGGCGATCACTTCGTCGTAGGTGAGGGTGTCGTAGCGCACCGCGTCGGCATGCTTCTTCGGGTCCTTGTCGTAGACGCCGTCGACCTTGGTCGCCTTCAGCAGCAGGTCGGCGCCGATCTCGATCGCGCGCAGCGCGGCGCCGGAGTCGGTGGTGAAGAACGGATTGCCGGTGCCGGCGGCGAAGATCGTGATCCGGCCTTTCTCCAGATGGCGCACGGCGCGGCGGCGGATGTAGTCCTCGCACACGTCGTTGATCTTGATCGCGCTCATCACCCGGCATTTGGCGCCGAGCTTTTCCAGCGCGTCCTGCATGGCCAGCGCGTTGATGACCGTGGCCAGCATGCCCATCTGGTCGCCGGTGACCCGGTCCATCCCGCCTGCGGCGAGACCCGCGCCGCGGAAGATGTTGCCGCCGCCGATCACCAGTGCGACCTCGGCGCCGGCGTCGCGGGCCTCGATCACCTCGCGGGCGAGGCGGCCGATGACCTTGGGGTCGATACCGTAATCCTCATCGCCCATCAGGGCCTCGCCGGACAGTTTGAGCAGGACGCGGCGATAGGCGAGATTGGACATCGGACAATCCGGGCAATACGAAGTGCCGGCATTCTAGCCGACCGCGCCCTGCGGTTCACGGCCTTGGGCGGACCGCAGTCCCGCCGCCAGACCGGGGGAGGACGCCTGGGCGTCCTCCCGGTCTATCTGAGTCTTCAGTTGCAGGGGAAATCGATCCTGTCGTAGATCGGGGTGATCTGGCCCCAGCCGTAGACCCTGGGGCCGCAGTAGTAGGACCTTTCGCCGACGATGTTGCCTTGCACGTCGTAATAGGTGATCTCGTAGCCTGTCGCCGGCAATGCGGACACCACGCCGGCGGCGAGCGCCGAAGCGACGAGGGTGGCGATCAGCGCTTTCTTCTTCCAGGGTCTCATGGGCATCTCCTTATGTGCGTTCGCGGCCCATCATGGCCGCGACCGATTATCCGCCCCGGTCGAGATGCGGTGTCAAGCTGCGGTGGATGCGGACGAAGACGGTGCCGGTTCGTACACCGCATAGAGCTTGCGCGCCGGCTCCAGCACCTCCCAGATCCCGGTGAATCCGGCGGGAATCACGAAACTGTCGCCGGCGCCGAACACGGACTCGCCGCCGTCGTCGCCGACGATCCGCACCCGGCCGGCCAGCATGTGGCAGAACTCGTGTTCGGTGTAGCGCACCCGCCAGGCGCCCGGCCCGCCGGCCCAGACCCCGCAGTGGAAGGCTTCCGAGGGGTCGGACCATGCGTTGGCGACCGCCTGCCGGGGCTGGCCGTCGACCACGCGCTCGGGGTCGACCGGGGTCCACGGTGCGTCGCCGGTGTCGACGGGGAGAGGGACGATCTGCGGCATGGGCGGCTCCGGCATGTGGGTGTCGCCGGGATGGTGCCGCGGCCGCGAACGCCCGACAATGCCGCACACGTTCAGACTTCCGGAGCCCCTCCATGCCCGCCAAGACCCTTCAGGAATTCATCGCCAACACCGCCGAACGCGACCTCTCCGGCGACGCCTTCGAACTGGAGAGCGCGCACATGCTCGAAGCCCGCGTCGACGGCCTGATTTGGGCCAAGGCCGGGTCGATGATCGCGCGCAAGGGCGGGATCAAGTTCACCCGTCAGGGGATCATGGAGCAGGGCCTGGGCAACCTGCTGAAGAAGGCGGTCAGCGGCGAGGGCATGACGCTCATGAAGATCGAAGGTCAGGGCCGCGTCTATCTGGCCGATGTCGGCAAGAAGATCACCCTGCTGCGCCTGCAGGGCGAGTCGATCTTCGTCAACGGCAACGACGTGCTCGCCACCGAAGCGTCGATTTCCAACGAGATCACGCTGATGCGCAAGGCCGCGGGGATGATGACCGGCGGCCTGTTCAACGTGAAGCTCAGCGGTCACGGCCTGGTCGCGATCACCTCGCACTACGAGCCGATGACCCTGCCGGTCACGGCCGCCACCGGCCCGGTGTTCACCGACCCCAACGCCACCGTCGCCTGGTCCGGCGGCCTGTCGCCGGAGATCATCACCGACATCAACATCAAGACCCTGATCGGCCGCGGCTCGGGCGAGAGCATCCAGTTGCGCTTCGCCGGCGAGGGCTGGGTGGTGGTCCAGCCCTACGAAGAGGTGTACTTCCAGCAGAGCGGGGGGTCCTCGGGCGGTGGACTGCTGAGCGCGCTGACCGACTGACCGGGAAACGATGATGATCGACGCGACGCGGATCGAAGGCGGCTTTGTCGGACTGCTGGTCGGCGACGCGCTGGGCGTGCCATACGAATTCCATCGGCCGGACACGCTGCCTCCGCCGGATGCGATCGAAATGACGCCGCCGACGGGATTTCGCCGATCGCACCCGAGCGTGCCGGCGGGAACCTGGTCCGACGACGGTGCGCAGGCCCTCTGTCTGGCGGCGACGCTCGTCCAGCGGCGGGGTTTCGATATCGGAGATTTCGCGAACCGTTTGCGCAATTGGGAGAACGTCGGCTATCTCGCAGTCGATGGGCACGTCTTCGATATGGGCATCCAGACGAGACGCGCGTTGCTCAACTTGGGCGAAGGCTTTCCGCCGGAATTCGCGGGACCGAGCGCCGAGGCCGACAACGGCAACGGTTCATTGATGCGCGTGCTTCCGCTGGCGCTCTGGCATGGTGCGATCGGCCCGCGGCTGATCGCGGACGCCGAAGCCCAGTCCAGGGTCACCCACGGCCATGCGCGTTCCCGACTGTGCTGTGCCTTCTATTGCGCCATCGCGTGCGCGCTTGCCGGTGGCGAGGCTTTCGATCGGGCCTGGCGCTTCGCCGCCGAAACCATGCGAGCGCATTACCCGGCGGATTCGGACGAGCGCCGCGAGCTCGAATTCGTTCTTGATCCGGTGCACGAACAGATCGTGAGCGGCTCCGGTTATGTGCTCGACTCGCTGTGGAGCGCCCGTGCCTGCCTGATCGACGACCCCGATTTCGAGACCGCAGTCCGTCGAGCGATCGCGTTGGGTCGCGACACCGATACCACGGCGTGCATCGTCGGCGGGTTGTCGGGAATCGTGCACGGCACCGAGGGCATCCCGCAGCGTTGGCGCGAGGCCCTGCGCGGGCGGGATATCCTCGATCCGATCCTGCGCGATTTCGTCGCCGCCGTCCGCGCGCGGCCCTGAGCGCCGCCGAAGACGGTCAGGGTGCCGTGCCGCAGGCCGCGTCGATCGCGGCCTGATTGCCGGCGGCGTGCGCGGCCTTGCAGGCGTCGAGGTCGGCCTTGGCCTTGCGCATGTTATCCACCGCGGTCAGGTACTGGGTCTCGCTGTTGGCGACGCCCGTGCGCAGTACGAACAGCGCGTTGACCGAGTCGAAATACGCCTTCAGGATCGCCGCCGGCAGCTTGAAGGCGGTTTCGATCTCGCTGGTGCTCTTGGGCGCGAACGAGACCAGTACGCCGTCCTCGAAGGTGATCGAGCCGCTGATCGTGGCGAACAGGCTGCGGTGGGTCTGCACGAACAGGGTCGAGGCGCCGGTCGGGCTGAGCGCGATGTCCGAGTGCAGCAGCGATTTGCCGTCCTCGGCCAGGACATCGATGCGATACGGCAGGTTCATGCGGAAGTAGAGGCCGTTGGTCGGCATCCGCCGGCCGGCGGCGACGTGGCGCGGGCCATAGGTCGCATCGGGCTGGGCTTCGCGCGCGGCCGCGCCCACGCCGGCGCCCGGAGCAGGGCCCAGCGAACTCACGCGGATCTGCAGCCCGCACAGTTCGCCCGTGCGCTCGTTCGGAGCGATCACGATCACGTAGTCCCCGGGCGTCGCGCAGGTCCCGACACTGTCCGCGGCGAGCATGGTCTGCGGCGGCGACGACACCGTCGGCGGAATCGCTTCCACCGCGTCGAGCAGTTTCGGTTCGTAGGTGTAGGTCACCGACTGCAGCAATCCGGCATCGGACACCTGGATCGTGGCCTGGGTCTCGCCGAGCACGTTCTTGGGCACCGTGACCGTGTAGCGTTCGGAGACATCGGGGAAGTAGAGCGTTTCGACCTTGAAACTGCGGGTCGGGCCGCCGCCGTCGTTGGCGACGGTCATGGTGACCTTGAAATCGCCGTTGGGCAGGTAGTAGCCGAGCCCGGGCGCCAGCCGGTCGTCGTCGTGGCGGGTGGATTTCAGCGCCGCGCAGCCTGACAGCATCGAAACCGTGAGTACCAGCAGAATCCCCGTTCCTGCGCCTGCGCGCTTGCGCTGCGACATGGTCTTTCCCCTTGTCTTGTCCATCGAGCTCTGTCCGTTGTCCCTGCCGCTGCCGCGATCCTGTGCCCGCACCGTGACGGCATCCCCGCCGCCATGAATAGCACCCGGGCCGCGTGAGCGGAAGCCCCTGCGTTCCGGCGGCGGGCGGCGCCGAAGCGCGGGCAAAGAAAAACCCGCGGTTGCCCGCGGGTTCTTCGATCCTGCAGCGACGGCCGGAGCTGTCCGGTCGCGGATCAGACCTGCATCGCCTTGGCGACTTCGGCGGCGTAGTCCTCGACCACCTTCTCGATGCCTTCGCCGACCACCAGACGCTCGAACGACACGACGTCCGCGCCTGCGGCCTTGACCGCGGCTTCCACGGTCTGGTCGCTGTTGAGCACGTAGGCCTGGCCGTAGAGGGTGTTCTCGTTGACGATCTTGGCGATCTTGCCGCCGATGATCTTCTCGAGAATCTCCGCCGGCTTGCTGCGGTCCTTCTCCGACATCTTCGCCAGCTCGATTTCCTTCTCCTTGGCGATGAAGTCGGCGGGAACGTCCGCGGCCTTGTTGTAGGGCGGGTTCATCGCCGCGACGTGCATCGCGATGCCGCGGGCCAGATCGGCGTCGCCGCCCTGCAGGCGGACCAGCACGCCGATCTTGCCGCCGTGCACGTAGGCCGCGACGTTGTCGCCGCTTTCGATGCGGGCCAGACGGCGGACCTGGATGTTCTCGCCGAGCTTGGCGACGGCGGCGGCGCGGGCTTCCTCGACGGTCTCGCCGGACGCCAGCTTCGCGGTCTTCAGCGCCTCGGTGTCGGCGGCGCCGGAGGTCAGCGCGGCCTGGGCGACGGCGTTGGCGAAGGCGACGAAGTTCTCGTCCTTGGCGACGAAGTCGGTCTCGGAGTTGATCTCGACCAGCACGGCGTTGCCGCCGTCCTGGGCGACCGCGATGCGGCCTTCGGCGGCGACGCGGCTGGCCTTCTTGTCGGCCTTGGCCAGACCCTGCTTGCGCAGCCACTCGGCGGCGACGTCGATGTCGCCGTTGTTTTCGGTGAGCGCCTTCTTGCACTCCATCATGCCGGCGCCGGTGCGCTCGCGCAGTTCCTTGACCAGGGTGGCGGTGATTTCAGCCATGGGATACCTCTGAATGAATGTGGATGCAGGGGCGGCGGTCGCGCGCCGTGCGCGTGCGCAGGGCGTCGCGGCGGAAGCCGCACCCACGAAGTGTTCCGAAGCGGCCGCGCAGGATCGCGCGGCCGCATGACACGGGAATGACCCGTAGCGTTACTCGGCGGCGGGGGCGTCGGCCGCGGCTTCCGGCTTCTTGCCGGCGCCGCGCGGACCGCGCGGACCGCGCTTGTCGCCCTTGGCGTCGCCCTCGGCGCCGAAGTCCTCTTCGCGGACGGCGGCGGCGGACGGCGCGGCGGCCTTGCCTTCGAGCACCGAGTCGGCGGCGGCGCGGGTGTACAGCTGCACCGCGCGGATCGCGTCGTCGTTGCCCGGGATCGCGTAGTCGACCAGGCTCGGGTCGTAGTTGGTGTCGACCACCGCGATCACCGGGATGCCGAGCTTCTTGGCTTCCTGGATCGCGATGTCCTCATGACCGATGTCGATCACGAACAGCGCGTCGGGCAGGCGGTTCATGTCCTTGATGCCGCCCAGCGAGGCTTCCAGCTTCTCGCGCTCGCGGCGCAGGTTCAGGACTTCGTGCTTGACCAGCTTGGCGAAGCTGCCGTCGGTCTCGCCGGCTTCCAGCTCCTTCAGGCGCGACACCGATTGCTTCACGGTGCGGAAGTTGGTCAGGGTGCCGCCCAGCCAGCGCTGGGTCATGTACGGCATGCCGCAGCGCTCGGCTTCTTCCTTCACCGCGTCGCGCGCGCTGCGCTTGGTGCCGACGAAGAGGATGACGCCGCGGCGCTGGGCAACGCCCGAGATGAAGTTCATCGCGTCGTTGAACAGCGGAACGGTCTTCTCGAGGTTGATGATGTGGATCTTGCCGCGGGCGCCGAAGATGTACGGACCCATCTTCGGGTTCCAGTAGCGGGTCTGGTGGCCGAAATGGACGCCGGCTTCCAGCATCTGGCGCATGGTGATCTGGGGCATTGCG
>JBIJBH010000421.1:0-3556 GCA_044345315.1 Lysobacteraceae bacterium | reverse complement strand
CGGCCTGCGCGCGCGCAGGCCGCCGACCGCCTGTCGGAGAGACTCGAACGATCCCGATCCGACACCGCAGGCCGATTGCCAGCGGGGCCGGGGGTCGTTAGATTCCTTTCGAAGGTCACGCAAGGAGGGGATCGCGATGAATACCGTTGCGCCGGTCGTCGAACCCGACGGCGGAGACCGTATCCGGACCGCCATCGCGATCGCCCTGTCCGGCGGCGGCTATCGCGCGATGCTGTTCCACACCGGCGCACTGTGGCGCCTCGGCCAGCTCGGCCTGCTCTCGACCCGCGAACAGAACCGGCCTCTCCCCGACGGCAGTCTCGCCTCCTACGGCCGGCTGCAGCGCATCTCCAGCGTCTCCGGCGGTACGATCGTCTCGGCGGTGCTGGCCTCGGCCTTCGACGATCTCTCGCCGCTGGAAGGCGACGCTTTCGAACGCGAATTCGCCGCTCGCGTGGTGGCGCCGGTGCGCCGCCTCGCCGGCGTCACCCTCGCCGGCACCACCCGCCGCGGCGTCTGGGAAGTGCTCAAGGACATCGTGCTGCCGGGCAGCATCAACGATCGCATCGCCGCCGCCTACGATCGCCATCTTTACGGCGGCAAGACCCTGCAGGATCTGCCGGATTCGGTCCGCTTCGTGTTCAACGCCTCGAATCTGCAGTCGGGCGGGCTGTGGCGCTTCTCCAAACCGTACATGCGCGACTGGCGTGTCGGCGAGGTCCTCAATCCGACCGTCTCGCTGGCGAAAGCGGTCGCGGCATCGTCCGCATTCCCGCCCGTGCTGGCGCCGGCGTCGCTCAAGCTGCGCGACAGCGATTACGTGCCGGGCAGCGGCGACGGCCTGCAGAAGTCGCCCTACACGACATCGCCCACGCTCGCCGACGGCGGCGTGTACGACAACCTCGGTCTGGAGACCTGCAAGAGTTTCCGCACCCTGTTCGTGAGCAACGGCGGCAAACCCTTCGATCCGGATCCGAAGGTTTCGAGCGACTGGGTCTCGATCGGCGCCCGCTGCCTCAGCCTGGTCGACAACCAGGTCTACAGCCTGCGCGTGCGCGAACTGATCGATGCCTACAGAAGCGCGAGACGCACCGGCGCGTTCTGGGACATCAAACAGGACATCGCGATCTACGACTGCGACGGCCGCCTGCCCTGCCCGCCCGATCGCACGCGGCGTCTCGCCGAGGTGGCGACCGATCTGGCGGCGAAGGATGCCGAACTGCAGGAGCGCCTGATCAACTGGGGCTATGCGGTCGCCGACGCCTCGGTGCGGTCGTGGTTCGATCGCACCATGCATCCGCCGTCGCGTTTCCCCTACCCGACGCGCGGCGTCTGACGCCATGCGGCGGCGATCGCATCGCGCTCCGCCACCGCTCCGTCCATCCCTCGGTGCGAGACCGGAATGACGCCACAGACGCCCGACCCGCCTTCCGACGACCTCATCCGGCCCGAGGATCGATACCTGCTGGGCGCGACGGGGCTGCGCCTGAGCGACGCCGACTACGCGCGCAGCGTGGCCGGGCTGGGACTTGGATCGTACTGGCGCGATTACAACGATGAAGCGACGACGGCGGTTTGGCGGGCGAACGCCTTTGTCCGCGCGTCGGCGCGCGCGCCCGACGACAGCGTGCTGACGATCGCACGCAGCCACTGGGCCGGCCTGCTCGACGAAATCGCGAGGGCACGGCCCGATGCGCCGCCGACTGTCCAGATCCTCATCCAGGAGTGGCAGCACAACGCCGACGCCGCGGCGTATGCGCGGATCCTCCGTCACCCCGCGGTCGGCGCGAGCTCGGTGATCCTCGCGATCGAGACCGCCGGCTTCGATCCGAAGTGGCAGTGGCCGCTGCGCGTCGGCGCGTTCGACGACGATCTGCCGTCGCTGGAACTGGACAAGCTGCGATCGGAATGGCCGTCGTCGCAGCTGAGCGAAGTCTCCGCGGTCAGTCGCGAGCACAGCCGGAACGAACTGCTGGTGCTGCGCGGCTCGGTGCGCGACGGGCTCGCCAAGGTGCTGGCCTCGCCGTTCCGCGTGCGCGCCAGTCACGTCCTGCTGATCGCACCGACCGATCAGCCGGCGGCCGCCGACGAAGCGAACCTCGCCGCGCTGATGGCCGAGACCCAATGCGGCGCGGTCTCGGTCGTGCCCGCATCCGCGTCCTCGATCGACGACGGCATCAACGTCCTGGTCCGCGAGATTTCCCACAACACGCCCTACGCCGACGCGGTTTCCGCCGCGTTTCCGCAGTCGCGTTCGCTGCACTTCTTCGATCCGCGCATGCCGCAGGTCGCGCGACTCGGCGCGTTGACGACGCGGCTCGCCGCCGACCTCAAGCATCTGCCCGACGAGATCACGATGGCGATGCCCGACGACATCGCGCCGCTCGCATCGATCGGGATCGACAAGGCGTCCGCGCGTCGTGATATCGCCGAGGCGCTGGAGAACCGCGGCGCCGACATCGACTTCGACCGCGAATCCCGCGGCGCCACCGGGGTCAGGGCGATCTCCGACGCGATGCGCGAGGGCTGGCGCGGCGCGGCGGAGCGCGAATCGCTCGATCCGGACGCGCGGCGCTATCTCCAGGCCGACCTGCTGGCGCTCGGTGCGCCCGGCGGACCGCGGCCGGCGACCGCGCTGGTCGTCGGCGGCGATTATCGTCTGGACGTGCTCATCGCCCTGCGCGGCGCGGCGGCGATCGTCGCCGACGCGCCGTTCGACGACCGTCAGCTCGACTGGACACAGGCCGTCACCCATCGGCTGCATGTGCTTTTCGTCGAATCCAACCAGTGGGCGGAGCCAGTGTTCGGTACCCTCGACCTGCCGCGAAGCGGCCCGAGCAGCCGCTGCGCGCTGGCGTTCCGACCCTCGCGCGCCGGCCGGTTCTGCGGGCGCGTCATCGTCCATCATCGCGGGCGCGTGCTGCAGACCGCGCTGCTGGAGACCGACGTGCTCGACGCCGACGCGGCGGAATCGCTCGCGGCGTCGACGGCCGAAGCGCCGGGGCCGCGCTGGCGTTTCCGGATCGAGACCGTCGTGCGCGGCAGCCTCGCCGCGCTGGACGAACGCCGGCGTTTCGACGCCAGCCTGCTGTTCAACCACAACGCCGTCGACACGCCGACGATGACCGCCGCGGGCGCCGACGGCGGCGCCTACATCCGCTCCCTCGACACCGTCGATGCCTTCATCAAACGCATCAACACGCTGATCAGCGATGTCGCGATGGATCAGAAGCGGTTCGCCGGCGGCATCGACAGCGAGGACAACACCCGGCTGCTGTGCAATCTCGCCAAGAACGGCCGCTGGATCTACAAGAATCTGGTCGAGGACTATCTCTACCGCTCCGCCGCCGCGGAGGATCTGCGCAAGGCGCGCTATCTGCAGATCGTCAGCGCGCGTGCGGACGTTCCGATCCCGATGGAGTTCGTCTACGACTACCCGCCGCCGAAGGCCGGCGCGCACGTCTGCCCGAACGCGCGCGAAGCGCTCGCCGCGGGCGCCTGTCCCGGGTCCTGCAGGCCGGATGCCCATGCCGCCGATGCCCCCCACGTCTGCCCG
>JBIJBH010000418.1:0-3558 GCA_044345315.1 Lysobacteraceae bacterium | reverse complement strand
CTCCGCGTGCGCGCAGGCGCCGGCCGGCCCGCCGCAGGCCGGCGTGGACTACGAAGTGCTGCCGCAGGGCCAGCGCTGGGCGCCGGCGAAGCCGGGTCGGATCGAGGTGGCCGAGGTCTTCGCCTACTGGTGCCATCACTGCGCCGACTTCCAGCCGCGGGTCGACGCCTGGAACAAAACCCGTCCGGCCGATGTCGACTTCGTCTACGTCCCGGCCGCGTTCGACCCCGAGGACGCCCTCGCCCGCGCCTATTTCGCCGCCGACATGGCGAAGGTGCTGCCGAAAGTGCACCAGGGCCTCTACGACGCGATCCATGAGACCGGCAGTCTGCCGCGCAGCAACGCGAGCGTGGACGAGGTCGGTGCCTGGTTCGGCCGTCAGGGCCTGAACGCGGCCCGCCTGACCGCCTCGATGCGCTCGCCCGCGGTCGACGAGCGCATGCGCCGGGCGCGCGAATTCATGATCGCCAACCGGGTCAGCGGCACGCCGACCCTGGTGGTGAACGGCAAATACGTGGTGCGCGCCCGCCGGCAGGAAGACCGCATGGGCGTGGTCGACGCGCTGGTCGCCATGGAACGCGCCGCGATGCAGCGCGCCGGGACGGGGGCCGCCCCGACCAGGCCGCGCTGAGGCGCCGGCGTCCCCGCAGCTTCGCCGCACCTCGCAGGCACAGACAGACACCCAGGAGATATCGACAATGAAGCGCAACCCGATGAACCGAGCCGCGATCCTCGCCCTGATCGCCGCATTCGCGCTGGCCGCCTGCGGCGGCGACAAGTCCGATACCGCCGCGGACGGCGCCGCGACCCCCGCCGCCGCCGAAGCGCCGGCGGCCGACGACGCCGCGACGCTGGCCGCCGCCGAAGCCGCCGCCAAGGCCTCCGCCGACCCGAACGCTGCTGCCGCGGCTGCCGCCGCCGATGCCGCCAGTGCCGATCCCGCCGCCGCGCCGCCGCCGACCTCCGCCGCCGATGGCGCGATTCCCGGCCTCAAGCTCGGCACCGACTACGAGATCATCAAGGGCGGCCAGCCGTTCGAGCCGCTGAACGGCAAGATCGAGGTCGTCGAAGTATTCAACTTCGTCTGCCCGGCCTGCGCCGCGTTCCAGCCGATGGTCTCGGACTGGAAGAAGACGCTGCCGCCGGACGTGCGCTTCACCTACGTCCCCGCCGCGTTCGGCGGCAACTGGGACCAGTACGTGCGCAGCTTCTACACCGCGCAGATGATGGGCATCGCCGAGAAGGCCCACAACGCCACCTACGACGCGATCCATCTCGAAAACCGCCTCAAGGGCGAGCGCGGCAAGGACAGCGACGAGGAGCTGGCCGCGTTCTACGCCCAGTTCGGCGTCGACGCCAAGCAGTTCGCCGCGAACATGAAGAGCTTCGCGGTCACCGGCAAGTTCAACAAGGCGCGCCAGTACATCGTCCAGCAGCAGGCCAACAGCACGCCGACCCTGATCGTCAACGGCAAGTACCGCGTGCTCGGCCGCAGCTGGGAACAGCGCCTGATGATCGCCAACGCGCTGATCGCCCACGAACGCGCCAGCGCCGCGGCCCCGGCCGCGCCCTGACCGGGTCGACGCGGGCCGCGATGGAAGCGACGCCGGCAGCGGTCCCCCTGCGCGACGAGGCCGCCGCGTCCGCGACGCGGCGGCTGCGTCTGCTGAGCGCCAACATCCAGGCCGGCAACACCACCCGCCGCTACAGCGATTACGCCACCCGCAGCTGGTCGCACGTCTTGCCGATGGGCAAGCGCGCGACGCTCGACACCATCGCCGAACTCGTCGCCGGCCACGACATCGTCGGCCTGCAGGAAAGCGACCCGGGCAGCTGGCGCTCGGGTTTCACCAACCAGACCCACTACCTGGCCGAGCGCGCCGGCTTCGATTTCTGGAGCCACCAGCCCAATCGCCGGGTCGGCCGGGTCGCCTCCAGCGCCAACGCGCTGCTGTCGCGGTTCGAGCCGGTCGAGGTCGAGGACCATCCGCTGCCCGGGCGCATCTCCGGCCGCGGCGTGCTGATCGCCCGCTTCGGCCGCCAGCCACAGGCCCTGACCGTGGCCGTGGCCCACCTCTCGCTCGGCGCCGGTTCGCGCCGCTCGCAGCTGGCCTTCATCGGCGAACTGCTGCAGGACCATCCGCATTCGGTGCTGATGGGCGACTTCAACTGCACCCCGGACCAACCGGAGATGGCGGTGCTGTTCCAGCGCACCCGCCTGCAGCCGCCGGCCACGTCCGTGCGCACCTTCCCGAGCTGGCGCCCGCAGCGCGCGATCGACCACATCCTGCTCGGCGACGGCCTGGCCTGCGCCGGCATGCGCGCGCTGCCCGCGGCCTCGTCCGATCACCTCGCGCTGTCGGTCGATCTCGACCTGCCTGCCGGGCTGCTGGGCTGAGGCCGGCAGACCTGCGCGGCCACCGCAGGCCGATGTTGACCTGAGTCAAAGCGCCCGCCGCGGCCTGCCCCTAGGCTGCGCACATGATCCCCGCTCTCGCCTTCGACGCCGATCTGCTGCGCCGCTACGACCGGCCTGGTCCGCGCTATACCTCGTACCCGACCGCGCCGCAGTTCAGCGACGCCTTCGGCGAACCCGAGTTGCGGCGAGCGATCCAGGACAGCAACGGCGACCCGATCCCGCGCCGGCTGTCGATCTACGCGCACGTCCCGTTCTGTTTCAGCCCCTGCTTCTACTGCGGTTGCAATCGGGTCATCACCCGCGACAAATCGCGCGCCGACGCGTATCTCACCCATCTGTGCCGCGAGATCGCCGCGATCGCGCCGCTGTTCGATCGCGACCGCGAAGTCATCCAGCTGCATTTCGGCGGCGGCACGCCCAACTTCCTCGCCCCGACCCAACTGCGCTGCACCGTCGACGTGCTCAAGCGCCATTTCCGCTTCAGCGACGCCGACGACCGCGACATCTCGATCGAACTCGACCCGCGCACGGTGCAGCCGCGCGACATCGGCGAACTGGCGCTGGCCGGCTTCAATCGCGCCAGCCTCGGCGTGCAGGATTTCGACCCGGCGGTCCAGGCCGCGGTCAATCGCGAGCAGGGCGTCGAACAGACCCGCGCGGTGGTCGACGCCTGCCGCGAAACCGGCTTCCGTTCGGTCAACATCGATCTGATCTACGGCCTGCCGCTGCAGACCGTCGCCGGTTTCCGGCGCACGCTGGAGACGGTGATCGGCATGCGCCCGGACCGCCTCGCGGTCTACAGCTACGCCCACCTGCCGGACATGTTCAAGGCCCAGCGCCAGCTCGACGCCAGCCTGCTGCCGGACGCCGAAACCAAACTCGCGCTGCTGCAACTGGCGATCGAGACCCTGACCGCCGCCGGCTACGTCTACATCGGCATGGACCACTTCGCACTGCCCGACGACGAACTCGCCCAGGCCCAGGCCCGCGGCGGCCTGCACCGCAACTTCATGGGCTACACCACGCATGCCGACAGCGATCTGATCGGCCTCGGCGTCAGCGCGATCAGCCACATCGGCGACAGCTACAGCCAGAACCCGCGCGACCTGCCCGGCTGGCAGACCGCGCTCGACGAGGGT
>JBIJBH010000419.1:0-3558 GCA_044345315.1 Lysobacteraceae bacterium | reverse complement strand
AAGCCGGGCTGAGCCGACCCGGACACCACCGCCCCCTGCCATCGGTCACGGTCACATCCCGCGCGGGCGGCGGTCGTGTGGGCATGCGGATCGGAAATGCGTCCGTCCGCCCCGCCAACCTAAGGAATGCGTCCATGCCCCCCCGCTTTGCCCGCTCGCTGCTGGTGCTCGCCCTCGCTGCGGCGCTGCCGGCCACCACCCTCGCCGACGCGCCTGCCGCAGCCGCCGGCACCCGTACCGATGCCGTTGCCGATCTCCGCGCGAAAGAGACTTTCGCCATCGTCTGGGAACGACTGCAGAACAGCGGCTTCGACGGCCAGTACGACGGCGTCGACTGGAATCGGCTCAAGGCCGAGCATCAGGCCGACATCGAAGGCGCGCAGGATCTGAAGAGCCTGCGGCGCGAGATCGGCGAACTGATCGCGGCGATCGGCGTCTCGCATTTGAGCCTGGTGCCGGCCGAATCCCTGCCGGAATCGGGCAAGACCGCCGCCAGCGACGGCACCGTGGGCCTGCGCCTCGCGCTGGTCGACGACGCGCTGCTGGTCGCGATGGTCGAGCCCGGCTCGCCGGCCGCCGCCGCCGGCATCCGACCCGGCTGGCGCGTGGACCGCATCGACGGAACGCAGACCGACAAGGCGATCGGCGCGCTCGCCGAACAACCTGCGGGCGCTTCGCGTCGCCGGGCCGAACTGCTGTTCCAGCATCGCGCGAACGCCGTCATCGGCGAAACCGAGCCCGGCCGCCGGATCGCGCTGCGCCTGCGCGACACCGCCGGTCGAGCGCACATCCGCACCCTGACCGCGGCGAAGAAGGAAGGCGCCTCCGTGCGTCTGCTGCCGGGCATGCCGCCGATGACCCTGCGCTACGTCAGCAGCAAACAGCCGCTCGCGGACGGCGGTTGCGCGCTGCACGTCGCATTCGACCTGTGGGCGATGCCGGCCTTCGAGCAGATGGTGCGCACGCTGCAGGAAGACCACGGCTGCCGCGCGCTGGTGCTGGATCTGCGCGGCAATCCGGGCGGCATGCTCGGTTCGATGGGCGCGGTCGGCGGCCTGCTGTTCGACCAGCCCTCGACGCTGGGCACGATGCGCACCGGCGACGGCGACCTCAATCTCGCGATCCTGCCGCGCGAGGTCGCCGACGACGGCAGCGACATGCGGCGCATGAACGGCCCGGTCGCGATCCTGATCGACCGTGGCTCCGCCAGTTGCTCGGAAGTGTTCAGCTCCGGCCTGCAGGCGGTCGGACGCGCACGGGTATTCGGCGAAACCAGCGCCGGCATGGCCCTCCCGGCGATGAGCACACCGCTGCCCTCCGGCGACTGGCTGTACTACCCGACGGCCGATTTCCACGACCCGAAACAGCGCCGGATCGAAGGCATCGGCGTCGTGCCCGATGTCCCGGTCGCGATGACGGCGGCGTCGCTGGCCTCCGCGAACGATCACACCCTCCAGGCGGCGCTGCTGTGGCTTTCGTCCGGCACGCAGTCGTCCGGCGCGCAGTCCTCGACCGCCGCCGCACCCTCTTCCACCTCTTCTTCAAGGGAGTAACCCCATGCGCACGCCGCAACGCAAACTGCTCGCCGTCGTCCTGTCCATCGCCGCCATCGCAACCGCGCCCGCCGCGCTCGCGCAGAAGGCCGATGCCCCGCTGCCCGATGCCGACACCCTGCTCGCCGCCTACAACAAGATGCTCGGCGGCGTCGAAGCGATGCGCGCCCTCGGCAATCAGGGCTCGTCGCGGTTCTCGTTCGAATTCATCGAGATGGGCATGACGACCGAACTGAACATCTACGCCCGAGAAGGCGAGTTCGCGACGAAGATGACCTTCCCCGGCGTCGGCGATTTCCGTCAGGGCGTCGCCGGCGAACACGCCTGGGCGTCGGATCCGGCCAACGGCCCGCGCCTGCTGCGGGGCGAGGAACGCCAGCAGTTGCTCGAACAGATGGACCCGGGGTTTTCCACCCGCGACCGCAGCCTGATCGCCTCGGCGAAGACGATCGGCCTGGCCAAGTCCGAGGGCCGCGCGTGCTACGAGGTCGAGATCGTCTGGAAATCCGGCACCGAAGCCACCGACTGCTACGCCGTCGAGGACGGCATGCTGCTGTCGACCCGCACCTTCAACTACTCGCCGATGGGCAAGGCGCGGGTGCAGATGCACTTCATGGAGTACAAGAAACTCGGCCCGACGATGATGGCCACGGTCGTGAAGATCCGCTCCGGCGGCCAGAATCAGGTCATGCGCCTGCAGTACATCGACACCAAGCCGCCCGCAGCCGAAGTCTTCGAACTGCCGCCGGCGGTGGCCTCGCTGATCCGCAAGGCCGGCGAAACCGCAGCGCCGAAGGCGGAAGCCCGAGCTGCCGGAAACTGACGCCGGCGCCCGAATCCGTCCGCTCCGCACACGACACGCCGGCTCCACGCCGGCGTCGTCGTTTCCGGGCCCGATCCGGATGCGGCAGGCGTCGGCCGGCGGCTAGCCGTCGTCGCCCGCGCGAGAGGAGACCAGGGCGAGCAGTTCGCCGATCCGGCAGTGCGCCTCCAGCGGATGGCGCAGATGGACCTCGGGGTCGATGCGGTAGCGGTTGCGGCGGCCGTCGCGCTCGCGGGTCAGCACCCCGCCCTGCTCCAGTTCGGCCACGATCCGCAGCACCGCGCGTTCGGTGATCCCGACCCGCCGGGCGATGTCGCGCACCGTCGGATCGTCCTCCCCCGCCAGACAGACCAGGACATGGGTGTGGTTGCTGAGGAAGGTCCAGCCGGGCTCCCCGTTGTCTTTCGCCGCCATTCGTCCGCTCCGCTTGACGGCGGCATTCTAACGACAAATAATACATGACACATATTTCATGTATCAGGAGTCATGACAATGAATGCCGTCGTCAAGCCTCACCCCGAAGCGCCCGCCTACGTCCCCGCCGCCCTGCCCGCCCGCACCATCCCGGTCGCCCCGGGCGACGGCATCGGCCCGGAGATCATGGACGCCGCCCTGGCGGTCCTGAAGGCCGCCGACCCGGCCCTGACCTTCCACAGCGTCACGGTCGGACTCAAGGCCTACGAGAGCGGCCTGTTGGCCGGCATCGGCGAAGACACCTGGCAGGCGATCGACGAACACAAGGTGATCCTCAAGGGCCCGATCACCACTCCGCAGGGCGGCGGCTACAAGTCGGTCAACGTGACCATGCGCAAGACCCTCGGCCTGTACGCCAACCTGCGTCCCTGCGTGTCCTATCACCCGTGGGTGACCGCGCTGCAGCCGAAGATGGACGTGGTGATCGTGCGCGAGAACGAGGAGGACACCTACGCCGGCATCGAGCATCGCCAGAGCGACGAAGTGGTGCAGTGCCTGAAGCTGATCACCCGCCCCGGCTGCGAGCGCATCGTGCGCTACGCCTTCGAGTACGCCCGCGCGCACGGGCGGAAGAAGGTCACGTGCATGACCAAGGACAACATCATGAAGCTCACCGACGGCCTGTTCCACAAGGTCTTCGACGAGATCGCGCCGCAGTATCCCGAGATCGCCACGAACCACATGATCATCGACATCGGCACCGCGCGC
>JBIJBH010000141.1:0-8018 GCA_044345315.1 Lysobacteraceae bacterium | reverse complement strand
TGCCAGATCAAGGGCGATACGGGTAATCTGCATGGCGGACTCCTCCTGCTTCGTGACTGGTGGTTCAACGTCCTTCCAGTCTGGCACCTAGATGCCGAAGAAGTGGGAGGAGTCCATTCCATTGCATGAGTACGACCGCGATCACCCCGGGCCAGTATGGCCGCCACCAGCGTCGCAGGCGCTCGCGGGCCAGGGTGTCCGGATTGAGCAGAAAGAAGGGCATCGACAGCATCGCGGCCGCCGCGAGCAGAAGCAGGATCAACCACCACCACGCCACGAAGAACCGGGCCAGGGCAACGTCGAATCGGCCGATCCATGCCGCGATGTCGTCGACCGAACCCATCATCGCGAGTGGAACCGATATCACCGCCACCACGACCAGCGCGTTGAGGCGGTGCGAGCCGAAGGACCAGCGCACTGCCGCGATCGCATCGCCCTCGGGGTCGCATCGCCGACGCAGCAACAGCAGCGCCCACATCGCGGCGAACGCGATCGCACCTACGCCAAGCGCCATGGCCCAGAGCGGCAGCGGCAGCGGCATCAGCATCCGCACGACTTCGGCCAGTCCGTCGTGTCCGCGCAGGGTCATGAATCCGGGCAGCGACCAGGTCGTGGCGACGATCGCCGCAGGCCACAGCAGGCACCACAGCGCGAAGCCCAGCGCCCAGACCGCGGATCGCAGAGCAGGCCGCCCCTGCGGTGTCATCGCCTCAGCCTGCGCCGACCAGCGTTTCCAGCCCGCGCAGGGCGGCGGCGACGGTCTGGCGCCGGACCGCGTCGCGGTCGCCGTCGAAGTGGAAGACCTGGGCATGGGCGTAACCGCCGCGACGCTTCCAGCCGATCCAGACCGTGCCGACCGGTTTGTCGGGCGAACCGCCTCCGGGGCCGGCGATGCCGGTGACCGCGACCGCGACGCTGGCGCCGGAATGCACCAGGGCGCCGGAGACCATTTCCATCACCGTCTCGCGGCTGACCGCACCGTGCTGTTCCAGCGTTTCCGGGCGCACGCCGAGCAGGGCCTGCTTGGCCTCGTAGCTGTAGGCGACCATGCCGCAGTCGAACCAGTCGGACGAACCGGCGATGTCGGTGACGGTCTTGGCGATCCAGCCGCCGGTGCAGCTCTCGGCGGTGACCAGGCTGTGCCGGGCATTGCGGAATCGCGTGCCGAGCAGTTCGGCGTGCGCGCGCAGGTCGGCATCGGTCGGCAGCGTCATTCGGCGGGTCCCTGACAGCGGCGGAAGCCGCCGTGGGCGGATGATACCGGACGCTCCGGACGTGTCATCCGGGGCGACGATGAATGCCGCCTCATGCGCATCGATCGTGGACGGCCGAGCATTTCTCCCGGCCCGGCCGGGTGCGGCGGCGACCTCGGCCGGACCACGGGCGCCGCGCGTGCGGCCGGTACTACGGGCGCATGCGACACGGCCCGCCGAAGCGGGCCGTGCGTACGCGGTGAAGCGTCGGGTCAGGTCTTCTTTGCGGGTGCAGCGGCCGGCGCCGTGGCTGCCGCAGGCGCGCCTGCCGAGGCTGCCGGCGGAACCAGCGGCGTCGCCGGCAGGATGCAGTTCGCGCCGGTCCCGGAGAACAGATCCCGGCAGATATGGCTCACCGGAGGCTGATTGGTGGTGCTGAAGTTGTGGCAGGTGAAGCAGTTCTGACCGGCGCCTTCGAAGAAGCTTTCCATCGTCATGTTGGCCAGATAGAGCGAGCCGCGCTGGTTGGCGGGGCTGCTGTCCTGGCCGTCCTTGGTCCAGATGCCGCCGATCAGCTCGTAGTTCTGCAGCACCTGCATCTGCAGGGCCGGATCGCTGCCGGCAAGCAGGCCGCCGCTGCCGACCAGCTGCTGGTTGAGCTGCTGGATCGCGGCGAGATTCGCGGCGTTGTCGTTGCCGTTGCTGGACTGCGCGCCGGGCTGATTGCCGCTGGCGTACTGGCGGCAGATGTTATTCGGCGTGCCGGTGATCGGCGGATCATCGCTGGAGCCCGCGGCGGTATTGAAGTTGAAGGCCGCGCATTGCGCGCTGGGTGGGCCGGGCTGCGCCGTGGGGTTGTTCACGAGGCACTGCGCGGCATCGGCGCTGGCGAAATTCCAGCCGTTCGGCGGCGGCGTCTTGCTGGAGCCGTCGCACATCGGCACGTTGTTCTTGTGCTCGAACGAGGCCCAGATCATTTCCGGATGCTTGGTGGTCCAGTTGGCGATGTGGAAGCCGACCAGCGCCAGCGTCGACGGCTGGGTGCCGCCGGGCAGGACCGCCTGCATCGTGATGTAGCTCGGATCGGGCGCGGTCAGCACTTTCCAGGCGACCTTGATCTCCATCGTGCCCGGCGCGAAGGAGCCGCCGGTGGAGTTGCACATGTCGGCCGAATACCAGACGTTGTAATAGACGACATTGCCGTTCTGATCGTACAGCGCGCCGCCGTCGGCCTGTTCTTCCTCCAGCGTCCCCGGGCCGTCGATCCCCGGCTTCAGTTCGCGCACGCGCAGCAGCTTGGCGGCGGCCGCACGGCCGGTCATCGCCTCCTTGCCGCACTGGTTGGTGACATGCTGATCGCCGGGCTGGGTCGGCGGGATGTGCAGCCGGTTGGTTTCGAACACGCGCTCGCCGCTGCCGCCCGACGCGAGCGAAGTCTGGGCCAGGAACCACTGCCAGGAGAACTGGTAGAAGTCGCAGAAGCTTTCTTCGGCGTCCACCTCAGACGGCGGGTTGGGGCTGGAGATCCAGCTCGCGCTGGCCTCGCAGACCGGGTCGGCGGCCTTGGCCGGAGTGGCGGCGAGCTCGGGCGCGGCGGCGGCCGGCTCCTCCTTCTTCTGGCCGCAGCCGGCGAGGGCGAGGCCGACGACGAGGGCGAGGCCGGTGGCGAGCGGTGCGGGACGCACGGCGATACGACGTGTGGATGCGGACGACTGTCTGGACATCGGACGTACTCCTTGGCGGTGGACCATCTGTGCGGAATCCCTTGCGCGGATTCCGTTTCGATCGGACATCCGGACGCGGCGCTGGGCCGCATCGCTGCCGGATGCCTGAATTCCTGCGCGATTCCTCTGCGCGATTCCTCTGCGATATTCCCTTGCGAGATTCCCCTGTGATCGGCCCGCCCCCGCGGCGCCGGCCTCCGCGACGGACGGCGGAGGCTCCCCGGGGCCGAGCATGCGCCCGGACCGCCGGCCGCGCAAGCTGTCACAAGCAGCGGGGCGGTCCGCGGGAGCACGAACGCGGGCAACGATCGTCCGTCGCGGCGGTGCATCAAAAAAACCGCTCGCAGAGGCAGGAGACACAAAAAAGACGGCCCGCCGAAGCGGGCCGTCCAGGTCACACGGTTGCGGCGTGGATCAGTACTTCAGGCGGAAGGTCATGCCGTAGGTGCGCGGCGCGCCGAGGAAGGCGTTCCACGAACCGGTCTGCAGCGGCGTGTCGATGCCGACCTGGTAGTACTCCTCATCGGTGATGTTCTGCGACCACAGCTCCAGGCTCCAGCGGTCGTCTGGCGCGCCGATGCTGAAGCGGGCGTTGGCGAGGGTGTAGCCGTCCTGCGCCTTCTGCGGATCGAGATCGGAACCGGTGTTGTAGTCCGACATGTACTTCGCGCCGACGTGGGCACCGGCCTTGAGGCTGCCGATGTCGAAGTCGTAACCGACCGAGGCCGTGGCCGACCACTTGGGCGCGAAGCTCGGACGATTGCCCGGCAGCAGGGCCAGATCGGCGTCCGGCAGCGGGTCGTCGCCGTACTTGGTGTCGGCGTAGGTCAGGCCGCTCTGCACCATCCAGCCGCCGGTCTGCCACAGCAGTTCGGCGTCGAGACCCTGCGAGGTCACCTTCGGGATCGAACGGACCACGAAGCTGGTGCCGAGGAAGCTGTTGAGCTGGAAGTCCGAGTATTCCTGATGGAAGAGGGTCGCATTCAGCAGCAGGTTGCCGCCCAGCCAGGTGGTCTTGGTGCCCAGCTCGAAGCTGTCGACGAACTCGCCGTCGAACGAGGTGTCGTTGACCGGCACGACGCCCGAGGTGCCGCTGGACAGACCGTTGTTGGACTGGACGCGGTCGAGGTTGAAACCGCCGGCCTTGTAGCCGCGGGCGGCCGAGAAGTAGGCCATCACGTTCTCGTTGAAGCGGTAGGCGGCCTTGAAGGTGCCCGACCACTCCTTCTCCTCGCGCTCCTGCTTCGTGAAGCGACCGTTGTGCTGGACGTTGGTCCACGGCAGGCAGCCGAAGCCGACCACTGTCGGCGCGGCGGCCGAGGCCTGGGCCACGGTCAGACCGCGGGCGACCAGGGCGGCGACGACCTGGGCCGGGTTGGCCAGCATCGCGCCGCAGCCGAGGCCGCCGTTCGGATTGCGGTAGACCGAGGTCAGATCCTTGTCCTCGATGGTGTAGCGCAGGCCGAGAGTCAGATCCAGAGCGTCGTTGACGTGCCAGGTGTTGTTGGTGAACAGCGCGGTGCTCTTCGCGTTCTGCTCGTAGCGGTCGGCCGCCGACAGGCCCGCGAACACGGTGCCGAACGGACGACCCGACGCCTGCGAGAAGAACAGCGGCGCGGTCGGGCTGGCGGCGAGCGCAGGGTTGATGCGGGCGAGGATCGCGGTGGAGAGATACGCTTCATAGGCCGAACCGACGCGGTAGGCCTCGTTGCGCTCCAGCTTCTCGTCCGAGTAGAACAGACCGAACATCCAGTCGACCTTCTCGGTGCTGCCGGTCAGACGGATTTCCTGGCTGAAGGTGTCGAACGCGGTGTAGTTGTCGCCCTTCTGCGCGTTGCGGTACAGGATGTCCGCGGTGCTGTAGTCGAAGTCGATGCCGTTGGTCGACGACCAGTCGCGACCGGCGGTGATCGAAGTCAGGGTGGCGCCGCCGAACCACGGGGTCTCCCAGTCGATCTGGGCGCTGACGCCCTTGTCCTTGATGTACTGCTCGCTGCCGCGGTTGCTCCAGGCGCGACGCGCGAAGGGGTCGGCGACGGGGGCCAGGCCCGAGTCGGGCGCCAGCGCGTCGACGATCGGCGCGGTCGGGCCGCGGATGATGGTGACGCTGGAGCAGCAGTTCTCGTCGCGGTTGGTGAAGTCGGCGGAGAGCAGGATGTCCAGGGTGTCCGTCGGCTCGATCAGCAGCTGACCGCGGAAGGTATGGAAGTTCTGGTCCTGGTCCTCGCGATCCTGACGCGGGCCGGCGCCGGTGCTAACGTCGAGGAAACCGTCGCGCTTGCGCTTCGCGCCGAACACGCGGAACGCGATGTTGTCGCTGATCGCGTCGCTGTAGGAACCGGAGACGCCGAAGGCGCCGTAGTTGCCGACGGTGATTTCGGCTTCAGCGCTCTGCTGGTAGGTCGGGCGCTTGGTCACGACGTTGATGACGCCGGCCGAGGTGTTCTTGCCGAACAGCGTGCCCTGGGGGCCCTTGAGCACTTCGACCCGCTCCAGCTCGCCGAGATCGCCGAAGCCGACGCCGTTGCGCGGGCGGTAGACGCCGTCGATGACCACGCCGACCGACGACTCGAGACCGGCGTTGTCGCCGACCGTGCCGATGCCGCGGATGCGGGCGGTGGTCTGGGCCTCGCTCTGGGTGCTGGTGACGGTCAGACCGGGGACGATCGTCGCGAGGTCCTTGATGTCGCGGACGCCGTTGTCTTCCAGCATCGTTTCGGACAGCGCGGTGACCACCACCGGCACGTCCTGGAGCGCTTCTTCGCGCTTCTGCGCGGTGACGATGATCTGGTCGAGCGTTCCCGGTTCATCCTCCGCTGCGCCGCTGTCCTGGGCAAGCGCCACCGGCACCTGCGCCAGCCCCACGAGCGCGATCAGCAACGCGCGGGACAGCGTCGAAACTTGCAGCGTGTTGTATCTCATGTTCCCCCTCCTCGTCATATTGAATTTAGGTGTTTTCGAGTGATTAGTTGAGTTCGTTGCCATCGATCGGCGGCACGCGTCCGGGCGTCTGCCACGTCCCTGTCCGCAAGGCGACCGGGCGCCCCTTCCGGGAACGACCGGGCTGCCGCACGATTGCGGGACAACCGCCCCGCGACGGTAGCATAGCGAACGCCGATGGCAAGCATGACCATCGACCTGCGCGACGGGGGCGGCATGCTAGGCTTTGCGGCCCTTCCGGCGCGTCCCGCGGTCCCTCCGCTGCCGCCATCTTGCCTGCCCGTGTCCGATCCGACTACCTCCCCCCGCGCCGCCGGCGACCAGCACACCCCGCTCATGCGCCAATTCTTCGCTGCCAAGGCGGAGCATCCGGACGTTTTGCTGTTTTTCCGTATGGGCGACTTCTACGAATTGTTCTACGACGACGCCCGCAAGGCGGCGCGACTGCTGGACATCACGCTGACCCAGCGCGGCGCTTCGGCCGGGCAACCGATCCCGATGGCCGGGGTGCCGGTACATGCGTATGAAGGTTATCTGGCCCGGCTGGTGGCGCTGGGCGAATCGGTCGCGATCTGCGAACAGATCGGCGATCCGGCGCTGGCCAAGGGCCTGGTCGAACGCAAGGTTGTGCGCATCGTCACACCGGGCACGGTGACCGACGAGGCCCTGCTGCAGGACCGCCGCGACACCCTGCTGATGGCGGTGGCCCGCAACAAGTCCGGTTACGGCTTGGCCTGGGCGGACCTCGCCGGCGGCCGGTTCCTGGTCAACGAGGTCGCCAACGACGACATGCTGGAGGCCGAGCTGGCCCGCCTCGATCCGGCCGAACTGCTGCTGCCCGACGAGGAAGGCTGGCCGGCCGCGCTCACCGCCCGCGGCGGCGTGCGCCGGCGCGCGCCCTGGCTGTTCGATCCCGACAGCGGCCGGCGGCAGTTGCTGCGCTTCTTCGCACCGGCCTCCGGCGCGGGTCAGGCGCTGCACGATCTGTCCGCCTTCGGCATCGACGACAAGCCGCTGGCGATCGCCGCGGCCGGCGCCCTGCTCGGCTACGTCGAGGAAACCCAGAAGCAGCGGCTGCCGCACCTGACCGCGATCCGGGTCGAGACCAGCGACGGCGCGATCGCGATGAACGCCGCCACCCGTCGCCATCTGGAGCTCGACACCCGGATCGACGGCGACACCCGCAACACCCTGCTCGGCGTGCTCGACAGCACCGTGACCCCGATGGGCGGGCGCCTGCTGCGACGCTGGCTGCACCGGCCGCTGCGCGATCGTCGCGTGGTCGCCGAGCGTCACGACGCGGTGGCGCGACTGTTCGACGGCCCTGCCGGAGAGCACCTGCGCGAGGCCTTCCGCGGCCTCGGCGACATCGAGCGCATCCTCGCCCGCGTCGCGCTGCGCAGCGCGCGGCCGCGCGATCTGTCGACGCTGCGCGACGCGCTGCTGCTGTTGCCGGCGGTGCGCGACGCGCTGGCGGCGATCGATGCGCCGCGATTGCAGGCGCTGGTCGCCGAACTGGGCGAGCACGACGCGCTGGCCGCGTGGATGGCGCGTGCGGTCGTGGCCCAGCCACCGGTCCTGGCCCGCGACGGCGGCGTGATCGCCGACGGCTTCGATGCCGAACTCGACGAGTTGCGCCGGCTCAGCACCCACGCCGACAGTTTCCTGGTCGAACTCGAAGTCCGCGAACGCGAGAGCACCGGCATCCCCACGCTGAAGGTCGGCTACAACCGCGTCCACGGCTATTACATCGAGATCAGCAAGGGCCAGGCCGACAAGGCGCCGGTGCACTACACCCGGCGCCAGACCCTGACCGGCGCCGAGCGCTACATCACCGAGGAACTGAAGGCCTTCGAGGACAAGGTGCTGTCGGCGCGCGAGCGCTCGCTGGCGCGCGAGAAGCTGCTGTACGAGCAGATCCTCGACGAACTCAACGCGCATCTGGAGCCGCTCAAACGCTGCGCCGCAGCGCTGAGCGAACTGGACGTGCTCGCCTGTTTCGCCGAACGCGCGCGGGCGCTGGACTGGTCGCAGCCGCGGCTGGTCGAGACGCCCGGCATCCGGATCGAGCGCGGCCGCCATCCGGTGGTCGAGGCGGTGCGCGAGGAGCCGTTCGAACCGAACGATCTGGATCTGCATCCGGAGCGTCGGATGCTGGTCA
>JBIJBH010000309.1:0-4995 GCA_044345315.1 Lysobacteraceae bacterium | reverse complement strand
GCGCCAGAACGCGCTGATCGTGCTGCTGGCGCACATCGGCAGCTTCGTGCCGGCGGCGCGCGCCGAGATCGGCCCGATCGACCGCATCCTGACCCGCATCGGCGCCGGCGACGACCTGGCGCGCGGCCAATCGACCTTCATGGTCGAGATGAGCGAAACCAGCTACATCCTGCATCACGCGACCGCGCACTCGCTGGTGCTGATGGACGAGATCGGCCGCGGCACCTCGACCTACGACGGTCTCGCCCTCGCCGAAGCCTGCGCCCGGCATCTGGCCGACGGCAATCGCTGCTACACCCTGTTCGCCACGCACTACTTCGAACTGACCGCGCTGGCGACGCCGGGCAGCGGCATCGCCAACGTGCATCTGGACGCGGTCGAGCATCACGACCGCAACGGCGGCGACACCCTGGTCTTCATGCACGCGGTCAAGGACGGCCCTGCCGACCGCAGCTTCGGCCTGCAGGTCGCCGCGCTGGCCGGCCTGCCGAAGTCGGTGGTGCGCGAAGCGCGCGGGCGGCTCGCCGAACTCGAACAACGACGCAGCGACCCGGCGCCGGTGCTCACCCCGCAGACGCTGGACGCGCCGCAGCAGTTCGGCCTGTTCGCGTCGCGCTCCGCGGCGCTGGATGCGCTGGCCGCGATCGACCCGGACGAGCTCACGCCGAAGCAGGCGCTGGAAGCGCTGTATCGGCTGAAGGCGCTGGAGTAGCAGCGGCCTCTGCCGGAAGCTGTTGTGTGAGGCCCGGGAGGGCCGACAGGTTGCTGGCGGTCTTTCCGCGATTCGTCGGCCCTCCCGGGCCTCCCACAAAAGCGACAGATGCAGTCGGTCCTCGCGGGCCACCCACGAACAACATGAGATGCAGTCGGGCCTCCCGGCCCCCAGCAAGGAGCCAGGCGTGTCCATCGGCATCTTCATCGCAGGTCTGATCTTCGGCATCGCGCTGACCCTGTGGCTGCGTCGCGGACCGACGCCGCCCGCGCCGATCGCCAGACCGACCGCGGCGGAACCCGAGCCCGACGCATTCGCGAGCGATGCGTCCGCGAGCGATCTACCCGCGCTGCCCCAGCCTGTGGACACGGCGAATGCGGAACCCTCCGGAGCCGCGGTGGACGACACGCCGCGCGACCGCATCTACCGGGCGCGCCGCGCGCTGGAAAACGACGACAGCCTGCCGCAGCGTCCGGAAGATCTGCGCCGGGTACCGGAGTTCCGCGCGCTGGTGGCGCTGCTCGCGGACCCGACCCTGCCCGCGCAGGAGGTGCTCGAACAGCTGGAGGGCGGCAGCGATCTGATCGGCTGCGCGGTGTGGTCCGCACTCGGCGAACGCGGCGACATCGCGCCCGCCGCCGCGCTGGCCGCGGCCAGTTCGCCCGGCGGACGCGAACTGCGCTTCATCCTCGATCATCTGATGACGCAGCCCGACGCCGAGGCCCTGCCCGCCCTGCTGCGCCATCTGCGCCCGTGGTGGCACGACGAACCGCTGCTGCGCCGGCACGTGCGCGCCTATCTCGAGCGCGTCGCGACCCTGCCGCCGCCGACCCGGCCAGCACCAGTCCCATTGATCGCGCTGGAAGATCTCGACGACTACGCGCTGGAAGGCCTCGGCGAAGCCCTGAAGGCGTTCGCGCTGCCGGTGCTGGCCCCGTATCTGGCCGAATGCCAAGGCGAAAGCGCGCGCCGACGCGAACAGCGCACGCTCGGCGGAATCGGCCGGCTGTGGCGCGTGGACGACGGCGGCTATATCCCGCATCCGCAGTTCGATCGTCCGCTCGAACGCATGCTGGCGATCCTCAAGAGCGACCGCCCGCGCTCGATCCTGGTCTGCGGCGCGCACGGCAGCGGCAAGAGCACGCTGGTGCAGCGGCTGCTGTTCACCCTGCACCACGAAGGCTGGCTGCTGTTCGAGGCGTCCGCCGCGGAAGTGCTGGCCGGGCAGATGTACGTCGGCCAGCTGGAAGAACGCCTGCGCGAGCTGCTGACCGTGCTCAAGCGTCCGCGTGCGCTGTGGCGCGTGGAAGACTTCTACGACCTGCTCCACAAGGGCGGCCACCAGCAGGACCCGCGCGGCATTCTCGATCTGCTGCTGCCGGCGATCGAACGCGGCGAGCTGGTGCTGATCGGCGAACTGACGCCGGCGCAGGCCGCGCATCTCGCGCTGGCGCGTCCTGCGCTGCGTCCGCTGGTCGAACAGGTGCTGCTCGAACCGCTCGACGACGGCGCGATGCGCGAACTGCTGTCGCGCTGGCGCTCCGGGCGCAACGCGCAGCGCGGCACCAATGTCATCGCGCCGGCGGCGCTGGAGGAAGCGCGGCGTATGGCCGCGCAGTTCTTCCCCGAACAGACCGAACCCGGGCGCAGCCTGCGCCTGCTCGCGGACACCCTCGCCGCAGCGGATGCCGACGATCCGCCCGCGCTGCCGCTGACCGCCGACGCCCTGATGCGCACGATCGCGCGCCGCAGCGGTCTGCCGCTGGCGGTGATCGACGACCGCGAAAGCCTCGACCTCGACGCACTCCGCGCGTTCTTCCGCAAGCGCGTGCTCGGCCAGGACGAAGCGGTGGAGTGCCTGGTCGATCGCATCGCGATGCTCAAGGCCGGTCTGGTCGACGGCACTCGACCGATCGGCGTGTTCCTGTTCGCGGGCCCCACCGGCACCGGCAAGACCGAACTGGCGAAGGCGCTGGGCGAGCTGCTGTTCGGCAGCAGCGAACGCCTGCTGCGCCTGGACATGAGCGAGTTCCAGTCCGACGACGCGGTCTGGCGACTGACCGAATCCCCGCGCGAGGGCGGCGCGCGCTCGCTGGTCGCGCGGATCCGCGAACAACCGTTTTCGGTGGTACTGCTGGACGAATTCGAGAAGGCCCATCCCGGCGTGTGGGATCTGTTCCTGCAGGTGTTCGACGATGGCCGCCTGAGCGACCGCGGCGGCAACGTCGCCGACTTCCGCCACAGCATCCTCATCCTCACCAGCAACGTCGGCTCCACCCTCGGCCGCGGCGCCGGCCCGGGCTTCACCACGGTCGCCGGCGGCTGGTCGCGCAGCGCGGTGGAGAAGGCGCTGTTCGAGACTTTCCGCCGCGAATTCCTCAACCGGCTCGACCGGATCGTGCTGTTCAATCCGCTCGACCGTTCGCTGATGCGCGAAATCCTGCACAAGGAGCTGGAGCGCGCGATGGGCCGTCGCGGCCTCAGGAATCGCGAATGGGCGGTGGAGTGGGAGCCGTCGGCGATCGAATTCCTGCTCGACCGCGGGTTCACGCCCGACCTCGGCGCGCGCCCGCTGCGGCGCGCGATCGAACAGCATCTGCTCGCGCCGCTGGCGCGCAGCATCGTCGAACACCGCACGCCGCAGGGCGACCAGTTCCTGTTCGTGCGCAGCGCCGGCGATCGGCTCGAAGTCGAATTCGTCGACCCCGATCCGCCGGTCGCCGCGCGCGAGCCGCAGCCGGCCGCCGGCGACCTGCGCACGCTGCTCTGGGTCGCCGACGCCTCGCCGACCGCAGTCGCGACCCTGCGCGCAGCGTTCGCCGAACTGTCCGCACTGCTCGCCGGCGACGGCTGGACGCGTGCGCGCGACGTCGATTTCGCAGCGATGCAGACGCGGGACTTCTGGTCGCGCGCCGATCGTTTCACCGTGCTCGACCGGATCGAACGCCGCGAACGCATCGAGGGCGCGTTCGACACCGCGCAGCGGCTCGACGCGCGCCTCGCCCGCGACGGCGCCGACGCCGGTTTCGTCGCCCGTCACGCGCAGTTGCTCTGGCTGCTGCAGTTGGCCGCCGACGCCGCCGCCCGTCATGCACCGCAGGACGCGCTGCTGTGGATCTCCGCCGGCGACGCCGATCTGCGTCGCGACGCCGCCCGCACCCGGCGCTGGTGGCAGGAACTGCTGGCGATGTATCGCGCATGGGCCGCGCGCCGCAACATGCGTATCGAAGTCCTGGAAGACGATGCCGACGCCTGCCGCGCCCGCCTCGCCATCGGCGGCTTCGGCGCCCTCGCGATCCTCGAACACGAGCAGGGCCTTCACGTCCTCGAATACGACGCCGACAACGGCGCCAGCCAGCGCATCGGCGCCGTCGTCCGCATCGCCGCCGATCTGCCCGGTCAATCCCGCCCGAAACGCCCCGACGGCGACGACGACCCGCGCATCGTCCGCCGCTACCGCGCCGAACCCTCCCCGCTCGTCCGCGACGGCGTCCGCGGCTGGCGCAGCGGCCGGCTGGATCGGGTGCTGGCGGGCGAATTCGACGCGGTCGGCGGCGAGACCTGAGCGGCTCCGGGAAGTCCGCCCTCCGGGCTTGACAGAATTGATTAGGATTCCTAATCTTTTGCCATGGACGCCGACGCCCTGCAACGCCTTCAGCTCAAGGCCGGTCTGGAAAAGATCGCCGATCTGGTGCGCGCCCAGTCGTGGCGCGAAGACGGCGCCGGGCTGCCGCCGACCCAGCGCGCCGTGCTGGCCGCGCTGGCGCGCAACGCCCAGGGCCTGCGCGCCGGCGAGCTGGCGGCGAATCTCGGCCTGTCGGCCGCCAGCCTCAGCGACACGGTGCGCGCGCTCGAAGCCCGCGGCTGGCTGCGGCGGACGCCGGACCCGGCCGACGCCCGCGCCTCGCGGCTGACCCTGACGCCCGAGGGCACGGCACTGGCCGCGCGCATCGACGGCCCGGACTCCGGTCTGGCGCAACTGGTCGCCGCCCTGCCCGGGGCCGATGCCGCCGCGCTGCTGCGCGCGATGCAGTTGCTGATCCGCGAAGCACAGGAACGCGGCCTGCTCAGCGGCCTGCGCACCTGTCTGGGCTGCCGGTTCTTCGCGCCGTTCGCCAGCGGCGAACCGGACCGGCCGCATGTCTGCCATTACGTCGGCGCCCCGTTCAGCGATGCCGGACTGCGCGTCGACTGCGCCGAACGAGAACCGCAGCCCGATGCCGACGCAGCAGCGGCGGCCGCGCAGCGGTTCCACGACGGGGGGACCCGGTAGGCCCTGTCTC
>JBIJBH010000258.1:0-5661 GCA_044345315.1 Lysobacteraceae bacterium | reverse complement strand
CCGAGCACCCAGAGCGCGAGGTTGTCGTGGTACTCGGTGGTCTCGGTGCGGCTCCAGCCGAGCGAACTGGACTTGCGCACGCGCGTCGGCCGCGCGAAGGCGTCGAAGCAGTAGATCGCACCGCTGCAGGGCAGCACTTCGGTCCGATAGGTCACGCCTTCCTGGCGGAGTTCGGTGGACAGCCACGGACGCTGCAGGCCCTGGATCGGATCGGGCGTGAAACCCCAGCCGATCCGCTTGGCGAAGGCTTGACCGGTGGCGGTGGCGTCGTCGAAGTGGCGGTGCTCGATCTCGCGCACGACCGTGCCGGCCGCGTTGACGACCTGTTCCTGCAGCAGACGGCCTTCGTTCTGGCCGTAGATCACGCCGAAGCGTTTGCGGACTTTGTCGCCGGTGGGCAGGGTGATCGTGACCCAGCGACCAACACTGTCGGTGCAGGCGGCATCCGGACACGGGTCCTGATGACATCTGACGCCGACGTAGACGCCGGTGCCGCTATCGATCTGATCGCAATACGGGAATGCTTCGCTCTGATAGTCATAAAGCGTGACCTGCGGCGAAAGCCCGGCGCCGGTGAGGGTCTGCTTCTTCACCGAATACACGCCCATGTAATTCGGTTCTGCGATATGCGCGACGCCGGATACGTTCTGCAGCAGCGAGGCGGCATTCTGCTGATCCAGCGTCATCCCCCAGATCGAGGCGACGCTGGCGGTCCAGTCGCCGCCATTCGAAATCATGTTCAGGCCACTGAAGATTCTGACCTGATGATCGAGGAAATCGATCACGCACCGATAGGGCACATAACTTCTGTAGAAGTGCTGGCCGACAAAATCGAAACGCGCGGCGGCGCCGCTTGGATGGACCACACTGAAGGCGAATTCGCCACCCTGACTGTAGGGCGAGTCCTGATCCAGGCAGAAGTTCTCGGGCGAGAAGAATTCGATCTCGATTCCGTCGCCCGGGTGATCCGGGCGCGGCGTGAAAAAGCCGAACGGCGAGTACGTCCACTTCGACCCATCCGGGTTCTGGACCGTCGCGAGATGACCGTTCTGCAGGGTATAGGTCCACACTCTGCCGTTGGCCGTCGCGGTGATCGTGCCTGCCGCCTGATCGGACTGGAGCGTGATCCGGCGTCCGTCGCTGGCGACGATGCCGGTGAGGCTGCCGCCGGTGTACTGGTAGTCGACGACATTGCCGAAGCGATCCTCGATCCGCGTCGCCAGCAGGAACACGCGCTTGCGTTCCATGCTGTAACCCGGAACCGTCTTCTGCGCCTTGCGCAGCGTCGGCAGCGCACGTTCGACCGCATGGTCGAAGAAATACCGGGTGCCGTCGGGCAGCTTCAGCACGAAGCCTTCGCCGGCGACGCCGTTCTTCAGCGTCGGCAGACAGCTCAGCCGCGCCATCGAGTCCAGAATCCACGGATAGCTCACGCCGTCGGCGGGATCGACGTAAGCGTTCGCCTCCGCCAGCATCTGACCCTCGTAGACGCCCGGCACGCGGATGTTGTAGCCGTGGAAGACCTCGTTGGGCATGAAGATCTGGCCTTCGATCGCCGGCCAGCCCGGCATCGAACAGCGCTTCGTCCGGTCGGCCGCATGCGCCGCCGGAACCGTCCAGCCGTGATGCTTGGAGAACGTGCCTTCGATGTACGGCACGTCGATGTCCCAGTTGCCCAGACCGCCCAGCTCTTCGCCGATGTAGCGCTCATCGATCGGCAATCGCCGCCCGAACCGCACCGGCAGGGCATTGTTCCCGGGCAGATCGATGTCGACGACCGCGAACACGGTCTTGCCGGTCGCTTCCGACACCGTCTCGCCGAACATCCCGCTGCCGAGCGCGGAAATCTCGGTCGCGGCCTTGATCTTCTTCTGGTATTCGTCCGCGAGGGACACCGCCTGGCCCTGCGCCAGACCGGAAACGAGCAGCGCCAACGCCATGGCGCACGCAGAAACGATGAAACGCATCCTGTCCAACTTCCCCTGTTGCGGCCGCTGCGTCGCGGCCTGAATGAACGGAACCGTCGGAACATATCCAACGGTTTGATGGATTTTGCATGACCGGTGTCTCAGCCGCCAAGACAGGTGCGGCGATGTGGTCGGAAATTCCGGTGCGCGGTCGGCCGCAACGATGCCTTATCGTTTCGGAAAGGCGATCGCCAGGCCGCCATCGCTCCGGCGGAATGCGCGTAGCGGCCTGAAGGCCGCACTACCGCATCATCACTTCGGCGCTTTCGCCGGCTGTTTCCGGCCTTCCGGCGTGATCTGCCCGGCGCGGGCGAGGGTGGAGTCCGGCGCAGACAGCCATCGTGCCGGTCGCTGAATGATGGCTTTTGGGCAACGAACGGGCAGGGCGCGCACCCGGCGCGCGTGGGCTTCAGTCGCCGTCGCCGCGTCGCGCCGGGTCGCTGATCTCCAGCCCGCGCAGGATCACGCTGGCCTGGGTGCGGTTGCGGGCGCCGAGTTTCTCGAAGATCGCGCTCAGGTGCGCCTTGACCGTGCGCTCCTGCACGTCGAGGCGATCGGCGATCTGTTTGTTGAGCAGGCCTTCGGCGACCAGGGCCAGCACCCGGAACTGCTGCGGGGTGAGGCTGGCGAGGCGCGCGGCGAGGTCGGCGTCGCCGGGCGTCGAGCGGGCGCGGGCGACCGCGGGGCGCAGCGCCGGCGGCAGCCATTCCTCGCAGGCGAGCACGGTGCGGATCGCGTCGCGCAGTTCTTCCAGGCCGGCGCTCTTGGGGATGTAGCCGGCGGCACCGTGGTCGAGTGCGCGACGCACGATCTGCGGGTCCTCGTTGGCCGAGACCAGTGCGACCGCGACCGCGGGATACTGGGCGCGGATCGCGGCCAGTCCGGCCAGACCGTGATTGCCAGGCATGTGCAGGTCGAGCAGCACCAGATCCACGTCCGGCCGCGCATCGAGGGTCGCCAGCACTTCTTCGAGCGAAGCCGCCTCGCAGGTCTCGACCGCGTCCGCGGCCTCGGCCGCGGCGCCGCGCAGCGCGGCGCGGAACAGGGGATGGTCGTCGGCGATCAGCAGCAGCGGCATGGGGTCGGCAACGTGGAGCAAGCGGCGCGCGCGGGCGGTCGCCAAGCCTAGCAGGCCGGATCGGCTGTCGACCGGGGCCTGCGCGCCGGCTGCACTTGGACCAAAGTACGATGCCGAGCTCATCCCCCGCTGTTAGCTTGGACGGTCATGAACGCGCGTCCTCTCCGTGGCCTGTGCGGTTCGCCTTGGGCCCCGCTCGTGGCGATCCTTCTCGCCGCGCTCGTCGCTTCGGGCGTGGCCGGATGCGTCGGCGCATCGCGTAGTGCGGGGGATGTCACTCGAACCGCGGCGCCCCCGGCCGCGTCCGGAGCCCCCGCCATGTTCAGCGCCGAACGCGCGACGATCCATCGCGACGGCGATGACCTGCTGACCGCCGGTCTCGGCCTCGGTGGGCTGCGCACCCTGATCCCGCCCGCATTCGCCGATCCCGTGGCGCCGACCGCGGTCGAGCTGCGCCGCCGTGCGATCTGGAGCAACTGGCGCGGGATCGCCGATCTCGCGGTCGGCGGCGGTTACGGCGAGGTTTACGGCAGCGTCGCCGCGGTGCCCGGACGCGAATTTTCCGCGTTCGCGCGGCTCCCCGGCGCGCAGCAGGCGCATCGGGTGCTGGTGCAGGTGCCCGACGATTTCGACCGCAAACGCCGCTGCCTGCTGATCGCGCCGTCTTCCGGATCGCGCGGGGTCTACGGCGCGATCGCGGTTGCCGGCGCCTGGGGCCTGCCGCGCGGCTGCGCGGTCGCCTACACCGACAAGGGCACCGGCACCGACTATTTCGATCTCGACGCGCGCCTCGGCGCGGGCGCGGATGGGCGCCAGGACGCGCAGGCCGCGGCGTTCGCACCCGAGGTGCCGGATGGCGCGACCGGCGTGGCGTTCAAGCATGCGCACTCGCGCGACAACCCCGAGGCCGACTGGGGCCGCCATGTGCGTCAGGCCGCCGACTACGCGCTGCGCGCGCTCGATGCCGCCTTCCCCGACGAGGCGCCGTTCACTTTCGCGAATACGCGCACGATCGCGGTCGGCATCTCCAACGGCGGCGGTGCGGTGCTGCGCGCTGCCGAACTCGATGGCGATTGGCTCGATGCGGTGATCGCGGCCGAACCCAGCGTGCTGGTCGACGGCCACGGCAGCCGCGCGCTCTACGACTACACGACCGAAGCCGCGCTGCTGATGCCGTGCGCGCTGCTGGCGATGGACAACCTGCCGCAGCCGCCGCTGCAGGCGCAGGCGCAGGCGCGACCTGACTGGGAACTGCGCTGCATGACCCTGCGCAGCAACGGCATTCTCGAAGGCGAAACGCCCGAAGCCCAGGCCCGCGATGCTCTGGCCCGGCTGCGTGCCGCGGGTTGGACCGACGAGGCCCTGCGCGCCGGTGCGCTCAGCGTCGGTTTCGATCTGTGGCGCGCGGTCGCGGTGACCTATGCCTCGGCTTACGGTCGCTACGGCGTCGGCGAACATCCCTGCGGTTTCGCCTGGTCGGCGCTGGAGCCCGGTTCCGGGCCTCGACCGGCGACCGCCCAGGAACGCGCGGCGTGGTGGAGCGATGCCAGCGGCATTCCGCCCGGCGCCGGCGTGGGCATCGTCGACCAGATCGCCCGGATCGACCCGGCGTCGGTTCGCCTGGGCTGCCTGCGCGAGCTGTGGTCCGGGATTTCGGCCGATGCCGAGCGCGTCCGCCGCGGTATCGCCGAGACCCGCGCCGGCGCGCCGCGCAAGGGGCTGCCGGTGACCGTGATCCACGGCGCCGACGACGGCCTGATCCCGATGGCCTTCACCAGTGCGCCCTATGTCGCCCATGCCCGCGCCGCCGGGCGCAGGGTCGGGTTCTGGCAGGTCCGCAACGTCCAGCATTTCGACGCCTTCCTCGGCCTGCCCGATTACGGCGCGCGCTACCTGCCGATGCTGCCCTACGTCTACGCCGCGCTCGATCGCAGCTTCGATGCGCTCGAAGGCCGCGGCGCGTGGCCGGCAGACGCGGTCATCGAGGCCGTGCCCCGCGCAGGGCAGCCGCTGACCGCGGCGCATTTGGCCCTCCCGTAGCCGCTGGGTCCGCGGCGACGGCGCTTGTCGCCCTGCAGCATCGCTGGCAAGCTGGCCGAGGAAGCAGCCCACGGCGCACAGGAGAGCAGGCCGACGATGATCCGCCACTTCTCGATGCTGCGCGATTTCCATCTTGCCGACTGGCTGACCCTCGCCAATGCCTTCTGCGGGGTCAGCGCCGTGTTCTGCGCGCTGCGCTACATGGAATCGGGATCGCCGCGCGACCTGCTGTGGGGATTGGCGCTGGTGCCGCTGGCCTTCGTGTTCGACGCCCTCGACGGCCGGGTCGCGCGCTGGCGGCAGTCCTCGTCCACCCTAGGCCGCGAACTGGATTCGCTCGCGGACGTGATTTCCTTCGGCGTGGCCCCGGCGGCGCTCGGTTACGCCGCGGGGCTGCAGGGCGGCTGGGACTGGCTGGTGCTGGGCTATTTCGTCTGCTGCGGCGTCAGTCGTCTGGCCCGTTTCAACGTCACCGCCGAAACCCTGGCCGAAGGCACCGACAAGGTGAAGCACTTCGAAGGCACGCCGATCCCCACCAGTCTCGCGCTGGTGGTGATGCTGGTGGTGGCGGTCGAC
>JBIJBH010000173.1:0-7408 GCA_044345315.1 Lysobacteraceae bacterium | reverse complement strand
ACACCATCGGGCCGTGGACGCTGCATCCGCTGGTGCTGGCCTTCGCGGTGTCCGGTTCGCTGATGGTCAGCAAGACCCTGCGCATTCCGAAGTGGTGACCGCACGCCGGCGCACGGTGCCGGCCTGCGACGTTCGTCGGTGTGCGGCCCATGCTGTCCTGCAATATGCGTTGTTATGATGGCCGCCTCTGACCAGGAGCGGGGCGATGCGCACAGGCGAGAGCAAGGCCGGGTCTTCCGGGGGCGGCACCTTCGATGTCGGCGAGATGGCCCAACGCTATTGGCAGACGCTGGGCGACACCCTGCGCGCGGCTGGTGGCCGCGGTCAGCCGCAGGACCCCTGGCGCGCCGCGCTCGACGGCTGGTCGCGGCTCGCCGGCAGCGGCAGCGAAGGCACCGCCGCGGATGCGATCGAACGCTTCTCGATCCAGGCCCGCCAATGGCTCGGCACGATGCAGCAGGTGGCCTCGCAGTTCGCGGGCCGGCCGGCCGCCGCCGGCGATGTCGCCGCGGCGTGGAAGGACGCGCTCGGCGGCGCCAACCCCTTCGCCGATCTCATGCATGGTCTGGGCGGTCGCGGCCAGACCGGATTCGATCAGTGGTATGCGCAGATCGCGCCGATGCTCGGCGCGCTGTCCGGCGGTCCGATGTCCGGTGGCGCATTGTTCGCCGGGATGCGCGACGAAGGCCTCGGCTGGCTGCGCCTGCCGACCTTCGGCCTGACGCGCGAACACCAGGAACGCTGGCAGGCGCTGGCCGAAGCCCAACTCGAACTGCAGCGCCGCAACGACGAATACGCCGCGCTGATGCTGGAAGCCGGTCGCGACGCCTTCGAACGCTTCGAACGCAAACTCGCCGAGCGCAGCGAACCCGGCCGCCAGCTGCAGTCGGCGCGCGCGCTGTTCGATCTGTGGATCGACGCCGCCGAGGAGGCCTACGCCGAGATCGCGCTGTCGAAGCGCTTCCGGCGGATCTACGGCGATCTGGTCAATGCGCAGATGCGGGTCCGCGCCGGCATCCAGGGCGAGATCGAGCGCATGGGCGGTCTGCTCGGCCTACCGGGCCGCACCGAAGTGGATGCCGCGCATCGCAGGATCGCCGAGCTCGAGCGTCAGGTGCGCCGGCTGTCGAAGGCGCAGTCCGCTGCGGGTGGAGCACGGACCGCCGCTGCGACAGCGAAGGCGGAGCCCGCGGCCGCGAAGCCGAAAACGAAACCCGAAGCGAAACCGAAGCCGGCCGAGGAAGCGCCGCCCGCGCAGCCCGCTGCGCCGAAGAAGACGTCCTCCGCCGCGAAAGCGCCGGTAGCCCGCGCGCGCAAGGCCGCGGGCGCATCGCGCGCCGCCGCGCGCACGCCGAACCGGCGCGCGCCGCGTACGGCCATCGCTGCGGCCATCCCCATGCCCGAGCCGCTGAAGCCGATGCCTGCCAAGGCCGCCGCGAAGAGGAAGCGCTGACATGTCCCGCAGCCCGTTCGACAGCCCCTTCGATCTGTCGCCCGACAAGCTCGCCGAAGAGGCAGCCACCCTGCAGCACAAGCTCGGTGCCGGGCTCGCCACGCTGCGCGAGCTCGACGATGTGCACTACGGCGTCACCGAGAAGGAAGAAGTCTGGCGCGACGGCAAGGTCGTGCTCTACCGCTTCCGCGGCGAACGCACGCCGAGTGCGAAGGTCCCGCTGCTGATCTGCTATGCGCTGGTCAATCGACCGTACATGGTCGATCTGCAGGACGACCGTTCGCTGGTCAAGAATCTGCTGGCGCTCGGCGAGGACGTGTATCTCATCGACTGGGGCTACACCGACCGTTCCGACCGTTTCCTCACCCTGGAGGACTACATCGAGCGCTTCATCGACGGCGCGGTCGATCATCTGCGCGAGGCGCACGGACTGGATGTGATCAATCTGCTCGGCATCTGCCAGGGCGGCGCCTTCTCGCTGACCTACGCCTCGCTGCATCCGGAGAAGATCCGCAACCTGATCGCGATGGTCACGCCGGTGGATTTCCACACCGACGACAACATGCTGTCGAACTGGACCCGCAGCCTCGATGTCGATCTGTTCGTCGATACGCTCGGCAACGTGCCGGCCGATCTGATGAACCTGTGCTACCTCACGCTCAAGCCGTGGCGGCTGTTCGTGCAGAAATACGTCGGCATGACCGACATCCTCGACGACCGCAAGGCGATGGAGGATTTCCTGCGCATGGAAAAGTGGATCTTCGACTCGCCCGATCAGGCCGGCGAAGCCTTCCGCCAGTTCATACGCGACTATTACCAGGGCAACGGCTTCGTCAACGGCGGCATCGAGATCGGCGGGCGCGCAGTGGACCTGGCCGCGGTCGACATGCCGGTGCTGAACATCTATGCCGAGCAGGATCATCTGGTGCCGCCCTCGGCCTCGAAGCCGCTGGGCGGGCTGATCGGCAGCGACGATTATTCCGAGCTGTCGTTCCGCGGCGGCCACATCGGCATCTACGTGTCGGGCCGCGCGCAGAAGGAAGTGCCCTCGGCGATCCACGACTGGCTGGCGAAGCGTTCGAAGTGAACGCGCGTCCGGTCGCGTCCATCGTCCTGTTGGCGCTGGCCGCGACCGCTGCGGCCGCGCCGACGCCGCAGGCGAAGCGCGAGATCGAGGGACTGATCGCCGGCCTCGGCGCCTCCGGCTGCGGCTTCGAACGCAACGGCCGCTGGCACGATGCGAAGACCGCGCAAGCCCATCTGCAGCGCAAGTATGAATACCTGCGCAAGCGCGACCTCGCCGACACCGCCGAGCTGTTCATCGAACGCGCCGCGACCGCCAGCAGCATGAGCGGCACCCCCTATCGCGTGCGCTGCGGCAGCGTCGTCGAACCGTCGCGGCGCTGGTTCGAGCGCCGGCTGCGGGAGCTGCGCGGCGACCGTTCCGCGCAAGCAGCGGCCCGCCCCTGACTCACCGAGCGACCCATGACACGATCATTCTGGACCTCCCTCATCGCCCTGTTGCCCTGGATCGGCGGCGCCGCAGCTGCCACGCAGCCTGCCGCGGTCGACGAGGATGCGTTGTGGCAGCAGGTCTACGCAGCACGCGAGGCGTATTACGCCGAGACCGTCGGACCGCTGCCGGAGGACATCTTCAAGCTCGGCCACATGATCGGGGTCTGGCCCGGCGGCGGACTGTTCCGGATCCCGGCCGACAAGCTTGGACCGGAACCCTGGGTCTACACCACGTTCGGTCTCAGCAATCCCGACATGCCGCCCGCGGTCGAGGCCACCGACATCGAAACCGACACCGATGCGCAGGGCCGGATCGTCCGCACCGAGTCGACCCTGCGCGCCAAAGCGCAGCCGCCGCAGCGTACCGCCGGTGTCGCGGGCTACGGTTACGAACTCATCGTGGCGACGCACGAGGCCAATGAGTGGCCGCTGTGGATCCTGCAGTGGGCCGCGAACGCCGAAATCCTCAACGACGCCGGTCTGCTCGCGCGTATGGATCGCTACGGCGGGCTCACCGTGGAGGATGTACAGGTCGGCAAGCGCAAGGACGACACGGTGCATCTGCTGATCGCCCGCGCCCGCGCGCCGCTGCCGACCGGCACCGAATTGCCCAACGGCCGCATGGACATCCTGGTCGCCACCGTCATCACCGAGGCGGAAATGCGCTGGTCCATGAAGAACGGGCGCGAAGCCCTGCTGGAGCGGCTGATCGCCGGCGGAGTGGGGCAGTTCAGCCGGCGCGATCGGGCTTCGGTGGTGGAGTGAGTCGCGGCGTCGGCTGCTAGACTCCGGCCGTCCGTCGCCCGGGAAATCCGCCATGGCTGCTACCCGAACCCTCGTCCGCGTCCGCAACGACCGTGTACTCGCCGGCGTCGTCGGCGGCATCGCCGCGCGCTTCGGCTGGAGTCCGACCCTGCTGCGCGTGCTCTACGTGCTGGGGTCGGCGCTGTCGGCCGCGTTTCCCGGAATCCTGGTCTATCTGATCCTGTGGCTGCTCATTCCCGACGAAGGCGCGGCATGAGCCCGATCGTGCGTGCGCTGGTGTTCGCGCTGGGGGCGCTGTGGACCGCGCCCAACACCTTGATCGGGCTGGTCGTCGGCACGCTGGCGATGCCGTTCGGCGCGCGGCCGAAGCTGCGCCGCGGCGATCTGGCGCTGGTGTTCCACGGCTTTCCGATGGGGCCGGGCGGAGTGATGACGCTCGGCAACGTGATGCTCAGTACCCATCGCGACCTGGACACGCTGTGCTCGACCTACGCCCACCGCGCCGGCTGGTGCGTGCAGCCGAAAACCCGGATCGGCGATCACGAGCGCGCCCACGTGCTGCAGTACATGGTCTTCGGGCCGCTGTTCCTGCCGCTGTATCTGCTGTCCGGCGGGGTCAGCGTGCGCAATCGCTTCGAACGCGCCGCCGACCGCTACGCGCTGACCGGTCGCGGCTGGTGGCCGTGGCAGCGCGCGAACTCGCGCGAGGAGACCATCCGCCTCGTCGTTGCGGCGCAGACGAAGGCGGAAGCGCTCTCCTGAGCGGCGCCGACGGTCAGCGCCAGATCGAGACCTGTTCCGCCTGCGGCACCAGCATCGCGTTGCCGGCCTTGCAGCCGAATGCGGTGGCGAAGCCCGGCAACTGCATCAGCGGGCCGTTGGCGCGCCACTGACCGGGCGGGTAGGGCGAACCGGCCGCATGCGCCGCGGCCTGCGGCGCCGACAGTTGCTGCGTCCACAGCCGGCCCCAGCCGCGGAAGAAGGCCTGACGATCCGGCTGCTTCGCGTCCGGCTCGGCTTTTTCCCAGGCGGCCCAGGCCAGTTCCAGGCCGGACAGATCCGCGGCGTTGACCGCGCGGGTGCGCGCACCGTCCACCTTCAGCGCGGCATTGCCGGGATAGGAGAAGCGCGTGTACTGGGCGGCGAGCGGGCCGACCCGCGTCTCCCACGCGCCTGCGGTGCCGGCGCTCCACCAGTCGCGCAGGGTGCCGGCGGCATCGATCCGGCGGCCGGCGGGATCGATCGCGCTGGTGAGTTCGTGGCCGAGCATCGCGCCGAACCCGCCGTACTGCGCCGCCAGCGGCTGTTTCATGTCCAGCACCGGCGCCTGCAGCAGCGCTGCGGTCACGAAGACGCGGTTGTGCGCGAGGTCGTAGCTGATCGCCGGGAACTGCGGCAGCACGTCCCAGCGCCGGTCGGCGTTGCCGCGGCCGATGCGCTTCATTTCCTCGCGGCGGTGCCAGGTCGAGGCGATCAGGATGTTGCTGCCGAAGCTGCCGCGGCCCATCGGCTGGGTCGTGAAATCCAGTTCATGGCGCGGTGCCCCGATCTCGATCTTGACCCGGTCGAGTTTGGCCCGCGCTTCCTGACGGGTGGCGTCGTCCATCCAGGTGTTGCGGTCGATCGCGCTGCCCATCGCCTCCTTCACGGCGCGCGCGATCTCGTCGGCGCGGTCGCGGGCCGGTGCGGGCAGATGGCGGGCGACGTACTCGTGGGCGACCATCGCGCCCGCCGAGGTATTGATCGCATCGAGGGTCTGCTTCCAGCGCGGCGCGGGTTCGTCCTCGCCGCGCAGCAGCCGGCCGCGGAATTCGTGGTCGGCGTCGCGCCAGTTCTTGCTGAGGTAAGGCGCCATCGCGTTGCCGACATGGAAGCGCAGATAGGCCTGCCACTGCGCCGGCTTGAGGCTGCCGACCAGCTTGTCGAGCTGTGCGAACAGCGCCGGATCGGCCATCGACACCTGTTCTGCCTGCACGCCCTGCGATTTGAGATACGCCGCGAGCTGCAGATTGCGGTATTTCTTGGCGAAATCCTTGGTCGGCACCGGGCTGTACTGCGCGCGCAGGGCGCGCAGCGCGTCCTGGGTCTTCGACACCCGCGCGATCCGGGTCTCCAGATCGATCACCAGCTGCGCCTCGGCCGCAAGTCTGTTCTGCGGGGTGCCGGAGAGCGCGAGGATCTTCTGCACGTAGCCGTTGTAGCGACCGAGCAGCGAACGCGCCTCGGCATCGCTGCGGGTGTAGAAACTGGGATCGGGCAGGCCGAGGCCGCCCTGCGCGAAGTAGCCGAGGTAGGTATCGAGACTCCTCAGATCGATGTCGGCGGTGAAATTGAACACGACCGGGATGCCGACCTGGTGCAGGGCGGCGATCGCCGGCGCCACGTCCTGGGTCTTGCGGATCGCGCCGATGCGACCAAGCAGCGGCGCGATCGGACCGGCGCCGTCGCGTTCGACCGCGGCCTCGTCCAGACCGCTGGCCCAGAAATCGCCGAGCAGCTTCTGCACCCCGTTCTGCGGCGACTTCATCGCGTCGTCCAGCAGGTCGCGCTGCTGCTGTTCGACCCGCTGCGCCAACTGGCCGAGCGCGCTGACCGCGCCTGCGGCCGGCACCGGGTTGGCCTTGATCCAGTCGGCGTTGGCGAACGCGTAGAAATCGACGCAGGCGGCGGGGACCGCAGCGGGCTTGGGCGCGGGCGTCCGCCGCTTCTTGGCGGCATCGGCCTGCGGCACGGCGAGCGCGACGGTGAGGCAGAGGGCGAGGGCGCAGGGACGCAGGGTGGACGGGGTCGGCATCGCAATGTCGTTCCGATCAGGGGACGCCGGAGTGTAGCAAGCGACCGCAACCGCTCCGGCCGCTCGCCGGCCCGCACCGCGAAGCGATGTTCGGGCCCGTGAACCGGGTCACGGATGCCCGTCCGGCGGCCGCCGCCATGCCAAGCCGGCGTTCAGGCCGCATAATGGCCGCGGATCGGGCGGACCCGGTACGGCCGCTCCGCGGACCGACGGTTTCCCCTGTAAGATCAGACCCCTGCAACAACTTCCTCAGGTAGTCTCCCACGGTGGCACGCGAGCTTTCCGAGCGCAGCAGCAAACCCCGACGCCAGGCTGCGGCCGAGCCCGCAGCGGCCGGCCGCGGCCGCCAGCGCCTGCTGCGCGACATCGCGCTGATCATGATCGCGCCGTTCCTGCTCTACCTGCTGGTCTGCCTGTTCACCTATTCGCCCCAGGACCCCGGCTGGTCGCATTCGGGCAGCGTCACCGCGCCCCTGCACAACGCCGGCGGCCGGGTCGGCGCCTTCCTCGCCGATGTCCTGCTCTATCTCTGCGGCTACGTCGCCTTTCTGTTGCCGCCGATCCTCGGCGCGGTCGCCTGGATCGCGCTGTTCGGCATGGACAGCGACGGCGATGGTGATGTCGACCTGGGGCCGGCGCTGCGGCTGGTCGGGATCGTCGGCTTCGTGGTCGCCGCGACCGGCCTGCTGACGCTCAAGATCGGCGCGGTCGAGAACTTCTCCGCCGGGGCCGGCGGCATTCTCGGCCGGCTGGTCGGCGATTCCCTGCTGCGCGGCTTCGGCATGCTCGGCGGCAACCTGTTCCTGATCGCGCTGGTGCTGATCTCGATCACCCTCGCCACCGGGCTGTCGTGGCTGGCGGTCATGGACCGGATCGGCGCG
>JBIJBH010000416.1:0-3618 GCA_044345315.1 Lysobacteraceae bacterium | reverse complement strand
CGCGATCTCGTCCGGGTCGGGCAGGAAGCCGTTCTCGGCGCGGCAGCGGTAGTACACCGGGCGGCCGTCGTTGAGGATGGTCGCGGCCGACCACAGCGGATAGTCGGGCGAGGGCAGCAGGACTTCGTCGCCGGGGTTGAGCAGGGCGCGCAGCGAGAGGTCGATCAGTTCGCTGACGCCGTTGCCGACGAACACGCGCTCGGGGCTGGCGTTGGGGGTGCCGCGGTCGCGGTGGAAGGTGGCGATCGCCTCGCGCGCGGCGGGCAGGCCCTGCTGATGGGTGTAGGGATCGGTGTCGGCGATGTGGTCGGCGATCGCGCGCTGCAGATGTTCGGGGGCGCGGAAGCCGAAGGCGCCGGGGTTGCCGATGTTGAGCTTGATCAGCTGGCGGCCCTGGCCCTCCAGCTCGCGCGCGCGCCGGGCGAGTTCGCCGCGGATTTCGTAGCGGACTTCGGACAGGCGTTCGCGGGTTTTCAGGGCGGGCTTGGGGCTTGGGGGCGACGTCATGTCGGCGCGGCTCGGCGGCGGTTCGGCAAAGGCCGGAAGCTTAGCGCAGCGCGACGGCCCGGGCACGCGCGCCGCGGCATAGAATCCGCCCATGACCGCCCGTCCCCGCTCCGCTTGACCGCCGTCGTCCCCGCGCTGGGCGCGATCGGCTGGCCGCATCCCGGTATCGCGCCCGACCAGGTCGCCGATCCGGCCTGGGCCGAGGCCCTCACCGCCCACCCGCAGGCCCGCCCGGCACGGGTGGTCGAACTGCACCGCACCGGTTACGTGGTCGCCGAGGGCCCGGCGTCGACCCGGGCGGTGGATTCGCCGCCCGAATGGGCCCGGCGCCGGTTTCCGGCCCAGGACCGCGCCGCGGTCGGCGACTGGGTGCTGATCGAGGAGGCCACGCCGCGGCCGCGGATCCTGCAACTGCTGGCCCGACGCACCGCGATCAAGCGCGGCGCCGCCGGCGAGCACTATCAGCAGCAGTTGATCGCGGCCAACATCGATACGGTGTTCGTGGTCTGCGGGCTGGACGCCGATTTCAATCCGCGCCGGATCGAGCGCTATCTGCTGCTGGTCCGCGGCGCCGGCGGCGATGGCGCACCCGAGCCGGTGGTGGTGCTGACCAAGGCCGACCAGGACGGCAGCGACGCCGACGCCGCGCTCGCGGCGCTGGCGGAGCTGGCCGCGCAGGGCATCGTCGCGGTCGCGGTCAATGCGCGCGACGCTGCCAGCGTCGACGCGCTGCGTCCCTGGCTGGGGCCCGGTCGCACCGCGGTGCTGGTGGGCTCTTCCGGCGCCGGCAAGTCCACCCTGACCAATACCCTGCTCGGGATCGAGCGGATGAAGACCGGCGCGGTGCGCGAAAGCGATGCCCGCGGCCGCCACACGACGACCCATCGCGTGCTGATCCCGCTGCCCTCGGGCGCCTGCCTGATCGACACCCCGGGCATGCGCGAGCTCAAGCCCACCGGCGAGGAAGACCTGGCCGACGGCGGTTTCGCCGATATCGAGGCGCTGGCCGGCGAATGCCGCTTCCGCGACTGCCGCCACGAGCGCGAACCCGGCTGCGCGGTGCGCGCGGCGATCGAGAGCGGCGCGCTGGACGCCGCCCGCTTCGCCAACTACCGCAAGCTGCGCGACGAGGTCGCCGGCGCTGCGCGCCAGCTCGCGACCCGGCTGGCGCAGAAATCCGACGCGCGGGTGCAGAACAAGGCGCTGAACAAGCGTCTGGACGACAAATATGGCAAGCGCTGAACGCTTCGCCCGTGGGAGCGACGCGAGTCGCGACCGGTTCCCGGTGCGTGTGGCGGGGATGAGGCGCGGCGAACAGCGAATCCCCCCGTCATCCGCTGCGCGGATGCCGACCCCCTTTTGCAAAGGGGGCAGGAACCGCGCTGCCGTTTTTGCCGGGCCCCCGTTCTTCGTCAGAGCGGTTTCAGCCGCGCTGCGCTTCCTGCCTGCGCGGGTCGCGGCGGAAGCCGCTCGTGCGTTCGCCCCTTGCCGCAAAGGCTGCGTGCAGGGCGTCGCCGCTCTTGCCCCCTTTGCAAAAGGGGGCCGACGCCCGCGCAGCGGGCGGCGGGGGGATTTGCGGGCATGACCGCGGACCCCGCCCTCGACCATCACGCCGCGCTGGATGCGCGGCTGGTCGCGGCGGTGCGGGGGATCCGGCTGCTGGAGACGCTGAGCTGGCCGGCGAGCGCGCAGGAGACCTTCCTCGCCGCATGGCGAATCGGCCGCATCCACCTGCCCGTGATCGATTACCCGCGCAGCGATTTCGGCCCGGTCCGCGCGGAGCTCGAAGCAGTGTCTGCCGCGGCCGATCCCGATCATCCGCTGGGCCGCTATCTGATCGCGACCGCCGAGAGCTGGCGGATCGCGACCCGGCTGCTGGATGCCGCCGGCACGCATCGCATCACCGCCTACTCGACCCGTCTGTATGGCCGCCCGGTCGAACTGCTGCCCGGCGACGGCCCGACCAATCTCGACGCGGCGCGGCATTTCGTGCATCTGGCCGACGACATGGACCAGGAGCTGCGCGAGCTCGAGCCCGATGCGGTGATGGCGGCCGAGACGGTGCGCGATGCGCTGCAGATCGAGATCGATGCCTTCTTCACCGACCACAAGGTCCGGGTCGAACTCGATCCGGAACTGATCGCCAAGGCCGCGGCCAGCCCGACCCGCATCCGCCTGCGCACCAACACCGGGTTCAGCGATTACGACCGCCATCAGCTGCTGGTGCACGAAGCCTTCGTCCACACGCTCACCGGGATCAACGGCCGCGACCAGCCGCGGCTGAAATCGCTGGCCCGCGGCGCGCCGCGCACCACCGCGACCCAGGAAGGGCTGGCGACCTTCGCCGAACTGATCTCCGGTTCGATGGACATCGAACGCATGAAGCGGATCAGCCTGCGCATCGTCGCGATCGACATGGCGATCGGCGGCGCCGATTTCGTCCAGGTGTTCCGCTTCTTCCTCGATGCCGGGCAGAGCCCCGCGGACAGCTTCGCTTCGGCGCAGCGCGTGTTCCGCGGTGCGCCGACCGGCGGCGGCGCGGCCTTCACCAAGGACACGGTGTATCTGCACGGGCTGGTCGGCGTGCACACCTTCTTCCGCTGGTGCCTGCGCAACCGCCGGCTGGCGCTGGCGCGGCAGTTGTTCGCCGGCAAGCTGGCGCTGGAGGACGTGTTCGCGCTGCAGCCGATGTTCGACAGCGGCGCGATCGCCGCGCCGCACTATCTGCCGCCCTGGATGCGGCGCGCCAACGGCCTGGCCGGCATGCTGGCGTTCTCGCTGTTCGCCAACAAGATCCGGCTGGATCGGATCGAGGCCGACGATCTGGTGCTGGGGTTGGGGGTATAGGGTGCGCCTTGGCGCACCGCTCGATGTCGTGTGATGGCGTTCGGTGCACCGCGGCCTGACCTCTCCCCACGTTTTCCTTCAGTGGTTCAATGACTTAATCCGATTCAACAATGCTTTGTCATCCCGAGCCATCGGCGAGGGACCTGCTTTTGATCGATTCGACAGCAGCGATCGTCGAGTTTTTCCTCTCGTCCCTTGGTTTCGCTCGCTGCCGCGAGCGAGTTACTTTTCTTTTCTTGTGAAAAGAAAAGGTAACCAAAAGAA
>JBIJBH010000463.1:0-3073 GCA_044345315.1 Lysobacteraceae bacterium | reverse complement strand
AGACCCATCTGGTCGCGGACATCGTCGGCTACTACCGCAGGACTCCGGTGCCGAGCATGGAATGCATCAACACGACCCAGACGTCGGTGGTGATCCCCGCCAACGGGACCGACAACGTCAACGCGCCGAACTGTCTGGCGGGCTACGTTCAGACCGCCACCAACTGCGAAACCACCAGCTGGCTGATGCCGATCGTGTTCTTCAACGGCGGCACCTGTTCGGCGCGGAACAATTCCACCAGCGACGCGACCCTGCGCGCCTCGCGTACCTGCTGTCGGGTGAGGATCGACTGAGTTCGTTGCAGGGCGCCGACGCCAGCAACTGCGGCGTCGGCGACAAGGGCTTCTTCGCCGCCGCGGCGATCAATTTCACCGTGGTCACGCCGGCACCGGCGGTTGCATCACCGCGTTTCCGTTCGGCGCTACCCAGCCGCTGGCGGCCACGGTCCACTACACCGCCGGGGATATCCGCAGCAATCTCTCGATCGTTCGCCTGGATCAGGGCGCAGCGACCGACGAACTCGGCGTCTACAGCTTCGCCTGCGCGCGCGGCTGTCGCAATTGATCGCAGCGAGGTCGTTCCGGTGGCAGGCGGACGCAGCGGCCCTTGCCCGCAGCGGACGCTGCCGCAGCGCTTCCGGATCGAGATGGACCAGACGCGAGGGCAGGGCAGGGTGTGACGCGCGCCCCGGATGGTGCACCATTGCGGTTTCCGCGCCGCCCGGGGGACCCGGGGCGGCGCCCGCCACCCGGAGACCCTCACCGTGATGCCACGCGCCCTTCTCGCCGGCCTGTTCGCCGGCGTTCTCGCCTTCGCCGCCCTCCCGACCCCCGCCGATGCCGCCGGCAAACCCGCCACCCTGCGCGGCGAACTGGTCCACCGGATCGTCATGAAGTGGGGGCCGCAGGTGCAGCGCGAATACGGCGTGCCGGTGCGCGAATGGGCGATGGACATGGTCCCGGTGTTCGGCAGGGTATCCCTCGGCAGCCTCGCGGCCGCCGCGCAGGCGCCCAGCTTCGATGCCATGAACACGGCGCTGCTCCGCGATGGTCGCGGCGTCAGCGCCTCGGGCAATCAGCTCGCCGCGATCAACGCCGGCGCTCTCCAGCGCCCGACCAAGGCGCTGGGCGATGTCGCCAGCGATCTGGTGTTCGTCCCGGTCACGCCCTGCCGGATCATCGACACCCGCGTGGTCGGCGGACCGATCCCGGCCGACGGCACCCGCAACTTCGATATCACCGAAGTCACCGACTTCAGCTTCCAGGGCGGCGCGGCCAACAACTGCAATATCGGCGCCGCCGGTTCCTTCGCCGCGGCGGTCATCAATTTCACCGTGGTCACGCCCTCGATCGCCGGCTTCGTCACCGCCTATCCCTTCGGCGCGACCCGTCCGCTGGCCGCGACCGTCAATTACGTCGCGGGCGATATCCGCGGCAATCTCGCCGTGGTCCGGCTCGATCAGGGCGACGACGCCGAAGAGCTGAGCGTCTACAGCTTCGCCCAGACCCATCTGGTCGCCGACATCGTCGGGTACTACATCGAGCCGCAGGCCACCGCGCTGGACTGCATCGAACAGGTCTCCACCGAGGTGACCGTCGCCGCCAACGGCTTCACCACCGCCACCTCGGCCTCGTGCCCAACCGGGTATTCCGTGACCGGCGGCGGCTGCAGCATGTCCGACTTCGGTGGTCGGGTCGTCACCACCCGCAGCTTCCCCATCGCCGGCAATCATTTCTGCGCCTTCGCCAACCAGAGCGCCGGCGCGCTGCTCGGCACCGCCTACGTCAACTGCTGCCGCACGCCCGGGCGCAACTGAACGCGGGGTCTTCGCAAGGAGTCGAGGCCCGCGTTCGCGCGGGCCTCGTCGTTTCTGCGCCGCCCGCATCGGCGTGCCTCGGCTTTTCGCCGATGCCTGCCTTTCGATCCATGACATGCATCGAAAACACGAATGCCGAAGATGGCATCGATGGATGCAAGGACGCGCTTGCGCGATCGCCTGTTTGCTGCGTAGGCTGAGACCGGTTTCGTCGTCGCGCGCAAGGCGTCGGCGGCGGAGCTGGGACCGCACAGGGACGTGCCGTCGTCGTCAGCGCACGACGCGCCGCCGGTGGTCCGGGGGTGCGATGTCCGCAACGCTGTCAGGGACGACACCGGCGGACCTCACTCGACCACGAAGGGAGGTCTGTATGCAGGGGAATGTCATGCAACACGAAATCCGGAGGTTCGCGCGGCGTATCGTCGCGCTGTCGCTGCTCGCGCTCGCGATCGTGCTCGTTTTCGCCGCACCGGCATCGGCGCGCGATCCCGCGCGCTTCGACCGCAACGGGGAGCCGCGCTCCGAACGCGCGCAGTGGGTGTATCGCATCGTCGCGAAATGGGGCGGTCATGTGCAGGAGGCCTATCGCACCGACCCGCGGCGCTGGGCCGATTCGATGGGCCCGGCATTCGCGCGCGCCCCGCTGCCCGCGCTGCGCAAGGCGGCCGAAGCGCGCAGTTTCGCGGCCATGAACGACGCGCTGCTGGCCGCATCCGCGCCCGCCGCCGCGCTCGCGCCGACCGGCGGCGCCAAGGCCCTGGGCGATCCGGATCGGGATCTGGTCTACGTACCGGTGACACCGTGCCGGATCCTCGACACCCGCATCGTCGGCGGCCCGATTCCCGCCAACAGCTTCCGCGACTTCGACCTCACCGACGTCGTCCGCTTCGCCCCGCAGGGCGGCGACACCAGCAACTGCAACGTCGGCGACAAGGGCTCGTTCGCGGCCGCGGCGCTCAACATCACCGTTGTCACGCCGAACATGGCCGGCTACATCACCGCCTTCCCGTACCTCGCCAGCCAACCCACCGCCGCGACGATCAATTACGTCGCCGGCGACATCCGCAACGGCCTGGCGATCGTGCGCCTTGATCAGACCTCCGCCGCCTACGAGTTCAGCGTCTACAGCTTCGCGCAGACGCATCTGGTGGCGGATATCGTGGGGTATTTCAGGGAGCCGGAGGCGACGGCGTTGGAGTGTGTGACGGTGTCGAGTGCCCAGACTTTTGGTCGAGGTGATGTGACAGTTGATAGTCC
>JBIJBH010000089.1:0-10021 GCA_044345315.1 Lysobacteraceae bacterium | reverse complement strand
CTGGAAGCTGCGACTCAAACGCATCTATTTATAAGAGCATAACTGGCAATAGCGGCCACAAATGCGGGACTTGGTATCCGGCACAGCCATCAGCAAATCTTTACATTATTGCTCATGCTCGCTGCTGTCGTATTCCAGGACGGTGACAAGGCCGTGGCAAGTAGCCCGTATATGGACTCCTCCCTGTTGCTAAAGGCCGTAAGGCGCATGCGTAGGGTGGAACCGCCGAAGGCGATTCCGCCGTCATTGGCCGCTGTGATGTTTTCAACGGCGAGTAGGGATGACGGCAAGCCTGCCTCTCCGAAGATTCCCGGATGCGGCCTTCGGCCTTATCCGGGCTACGCGGCTCACCGCATGTGGGTGTTTCGTCGACATCAAGAACAACCGTCACCCTCGCTTGCGCGAGGGTGACGGTTTTTTTGACTTCGCGAGCATATGCCGTGTTCGTGTGTTGATCGACGGAAGTCGCAACGAAAGCCAATGCAAGAAGCAAAAGCAGGTCCCTCGCCTGCGGCTCGGGATGACAAGGGTGGGGGCGGAATGTCGGCTGTCGGCGGCTCGTGCGCAGAGCGCCGACGCGAGGTCACCGCAACAACGCCGCGCGACCACCGAAACACCGTCCCCGATTGCCACATCCCCCCGTTTGCGCGATGCTCGCGCCACCGCAATACGAGGACACGGCCATGCGCGTGACATTCCACGGTGCCGCCGGCGAAGTCACCGGCTCCCTGCATGAAATCGAAGCGGCCGGTCAACGTCTGCTGATGGACTGCGGCATGATCCAGGGCAGCCCGGAGGCCGAGGCCCGCAATGCCGATGCCTTCCCGTTCGAGCCTTCCGCGCTCGACGCGCTGATCGTCAGCCACGCCCACATCGACCACATCGGCCGCGTGCCGCTGCTGGTCAAGCGCTGCTTCCGCGGGCCGATCTACGCGCATCCCGCCACCGCCGACCTGATGCCGATCATGCTGCTGGATGCGGCCGGGATCGCGGAGGGCGAGGCCCTGCGCGCCAATCGTCGCCGCCGGCGCGGTCAGCCGGAGGTGGTGCCGCTGTACACCAAGGACGACGTGCGCAAGGCGCTGCGCCATGTCCGCACGATTCCCTACGACGAGCGCAGCGAGCTGTTCCCCGGCGTGGAACTGGCGTTCCGCGATGCCGGCCATATCCTCGGCTCCTGTCTCGTCGAACTGTGGGCCGACGGCCGCAAGCTGGTGTTCTCCGGCGATCTCGGGCCGAAGGGCACGCCGATCCTGCGCGACCCGGCGGCGGTGACCGAGGCCGATCTGGTGCTGATGGAATCGACCTACGGCGATCGCCTGCACCGCGAACGCGCCGAGACCATCGCCGAGCTGGAAGGCATCCTCGACGACGCCTGGCGCACCGATGGCTGCGTGTTGATCCCGGCGTTCGCCGTCGGCCGCACCCAGGAACTGCTGTACTGGTTCGCGCGGCACTGGGACGCATGGAAGATGTCGCGCTGGAAGATCTTTCTCGACAGCCCGATGGCGGCCAAGGTCGTCGATGTCTACGACCAGCATCGCGAGCTGTTCGACGACGAGGCGAAGCGGGTGTGGCGGGAGCGCCCCAATCCGTTCACCTTGCCCAACCTGCGCATCTCCGAGAGTCAGGAAGACTCGATGGCGATCAACCACGTCGAGTCGGGAGCGATCGTCATCGCCGGTTCGGGCATGGCCAACGCCGGCCGCATCCTGCATCACATGCGCCACCGCCTGCATCGTCGCCAGACCCACATGGTTTTCGTCGGCTATCAGGCCGAGGGCACGCTGGGCCGGCGGATCGTCGACGGCGCGAAGTGGGTGCGGATCCACGGTCGCGACATCCGGGTCAACGCGCAGCGTCACACCGTCGGCGGACTCTCGGCGCACACCGACCAGCGCGGACTGCTGGACTGGTACGGCCAGTTCGCGACGCGGCCGCCGGTCGCTCTGGTGCACGGCGAGGACAAGGCCCGCGAGGCGCTGGCGGGCGAAATCGGCGAGGCCTACGGGGTGCGGGCGATCCTCGCCCGGCCCGGCCTGCATCTGGAGGTGCCGGTGGAAAACGGCGACGCCGCCCTGCTGCATGAGGAATCGACCGCGCCGGGCTGAATCCGCCGCCTGTGGGAGGCCCGGAAGGGCCGATCTGCTCTTCCGAAAGCCTGCAGGTCGGCCCTCCCGGGCCTCCCACACAAGCAGTGTCTCCCCCGGTCGGTGGCGGACTCGGGCTTTTTCGCGTAGAGTCCGCCACGTTTCGCGCACGGCTGGCCCGTTTTCCACATGGCAGCCGCTTCGGTCCCGGTTCGGCCACCTGCCGTCGGGTCCCGCAGCCCCTCCGCACGTCTTTCGTCGCGCCGAACACGGCCTGCCACCTGGCGCGCCGTCGCCTTTTGCTCGCAGCGCGGCTGGAAAGCTCCGAGTGACATGTCGCACCCCCGGTGCGACCCAAGACTGGAGCTTCAACATGACCTTCGAATCGCTCGGGCTCGCGCCCGCGCTGCTGCGTGCGCTCGCCGATCACGGCTACGCCACCCCCACCCCCATCCAGGCCGACGCCATTCCGCTGGTGCTGGCCGGCCATGATGTCCTCGGCGGCGCCCAGACCGGCACCGGCAAGACCGCCGCCTTCGGCCTGCCGCTGCTGCAGCGGCTTGCCGCCGACGGCAAGCCCGCCACCGGCCCGCGCAAACCGCGCGCACTGATCCTGGTGCCGACCCGCGAACTGGCGGTGCAGGTCGCCGACAGCCTGCGCGGCTACAGCAAATACGTGCGTCTCAACGTGACCACGATCTTCGGCGGCGCCGGCATGGGCCCGCAGATCGACAATCTGCGCCGCGGCGTGGACATCCTGGTCGCCACCCCGGGCCGCCTGATCGACCACATGCAGCAGGGCAGCGTGAAGCTCGACGGGATCGACGTGCTGGTGCTCGACGAAGCCGACCGCATGCTCGACATGGGCTTCCTGCCGGCGATGAAGCGGATCCTGTCGCGGGTCCCGGCGCAGCGGCAGACCCTGCTGTTCTCGGCCACCTTCGAACCGCGGATCAAGCAGCTCGCCCTGGAATTCATGCGCGATCCGCAGCAGGTCCAGGTCGCTGCGCAGAACGCGGTCGCCGCGACCATCGCGCATCGCGCTCATCCGGTCGACAGCGCGCGCAAGCGCGAACTGCTGATCGACATCCTCACCGCCCGCCACACCGATCAGGTGCTGGTGTTCGGCAAGACCAAGCACGGCTGCAACCGGCTGGCCGGTCAGCTCGAGGACGCCGGCCTGCCGGCGCTCGCGATCCACGGCAACAAGAGCCAGGCCGCGCGCCAGAAGGCGCTGGATGCGTTCAAGTCCGGGCGCGCGCGGATCCTGGTCGCGACCGATGTCGCTGCGCGCGGGCTCGACATTCCGAATCTGCCGCTGGTGATCAATCACGATCTGCCGATGGTGGCCGAGGACTACGTCCACCGCATCGGCCGCACCGGCCGCAACGGCGCGCACGGCGAGGCCATCTCGCTGGTGTCGCCGGACGAAGCGGCGCTGCTGCGCCAGATCCAGCGCCTGCTGAAGTCGGACATCGCGCTGGAACCGGTCGCAGGCTACGAGCCCTCGCGTGCGATCCGGCTCGACGGCAACGCCCCGGGCGCGCCGCGTCCGGCCGAGGCCCGTCCCGGCGGGCAGCGCCCGCCGCGCCGGCCGGGCAATCGCGGTCACGGCAAGCCGGCCGATCGCGGCGCGCACGCGCACGCCCACACCGGCCAGAAGCAGTCCGATCGCAGGTCGTCCGAGGCGAAGGTCGGCGAGCGCAGCGGCCAGCCGCGTCGTCAGGGCGGTGGCCAGCGCGGACGCGGCGGGCAGGGCGGCTCGGGTGGCGCCCGCGCCTGACCTCATCGGCTGATCCCGCACGGGATGCGCGCGTGACGAGGGCCGGCCTTGCCGGCCCTTTCTCGTTTGCGGGAAGCTCGTCGGCGGCGGCCAACCCCGGTCCATGATCCGGCGCGTTGTCCTGTCGACCGCGGCAGTCGGCCGCATCCGGACGAGGGGAGCAGGGCGATGACGACGAGAGCCTGGATCATGATCTGCGCGGCGGCGGCCGTCGCGGCAGGTGGGGTGGCGATCGCGATGCGAGAAGCGGGGCCGGAAACACCACCGACCGCGGTGCAGACCGGATCGCAGCCGACGCTGACCCCGTTCGAGAACGACCGGCAGCTCAAGGCGCTGTTCGCCCGACTGCATGCCAAGGCCTCGGAGCGCGGGCGGGTCGGAGCGCCGGTGGACGGCGATCTGGTCGCGGATGCCGCCGCAGATGCTGCCGCGCCGGTCCTGGAGTCCGCCGCGCCCGCTGCCGCCGCCGCGCCGGAGCAGGAAGCCTCGATCACCAACGTACAGACCGCAGGCGTCGACGAGGGCGGCATTGTCAAGCGCCGCGGCGATCATCTGGTCGTGCTGCGTCGCGGTCGCCTGTTCACGCTGAAGATCGGCGACGACAGCCTGCGTCCGGTATCGATGGTCGACGCCTACGGGCCGGACATCGACCCCGACGGCGCCTGGTACGACGAGATGCTGGTCGCCGAGGACACCATCGTGGTCATCGGCTACAGCTATGCGCGCAGCGGGACCGAAGTCGGCCTGTTTGATCTCTCGCCGGACGGACGCATCGCCTACCGCGGCACCTGGCATCTGCGCAGCAACGACTATTACTCCTCGCGCAACTACGCCAGCCGCCTGATCGGCGACAAGCTGGTGTTCTATTCGCCGCTGTTCATCGATTTCGGCGAGGACGACCTCGACGACACGCTGCCCGGCGTGCGCCGCTGGCGGAAGGATCAGCCGGACGATGCGCGCTTCACCCGCATCCTGCCCGCCGACCGCATCTACCGCGCGCCGCGCGAACTCGATGTCGAGGCCGGCGTCGCCCTGCATACGGTAACGATCTGCGACCTGGCGCAGCCGACGTTCGCCTGCACCGCGACCGCGGTGCTTGGCGCGCCTGGGCATACCTTCTACGTCGCCGGCGACGCCGCCTACGTCTGGACCAATCCCTTCGCCTGGGACGCGCCGGCGACCGAGCGCGTGTCGGACGTGTTCCGCATTCCGCTCGACGGTGGCGCGCCGCGCGCCCTGCAGGCCACGGGCGCGCCGATCGATCAGTTGTCGTTTCTCGAACGCGACGGCCATCTGAATGTGCTGGTCGCCTCCGAAGCCGATGGCCAGTGGATGTGGGCGTCCGAACGCGCTGCCGGCACCCTGGCGCTGCTGCGGGTGCCGCTGACGATGTTCGGCGACGGCACGGAGGTCGCGCGCGCGGCGCATTACCGCATGCTCGATCCGCGCAGTCTGGTGGCGCATGTCTGGGGTTTGAACAACCGCTTCGTCGGCGATTGGCTGGTGCTCGGCGCGCGGCAAGCCTGGGATGCCGGGCGCCAGCGCGCGCCCTTCCCGGCCCACGCCATCCGCTATGCCGACGACGACGGCTTCGTGTCCATCGCGGTCGATCACGGCGTGGAGCGGATCGAGGCGATGGGCCGCGATGCCATCCTGATCGGCAGTCGCGATGCGGATCTGCATTTCAGTTCGCTGCGTCTCGCCGCGCGCCCCGAGGTCGCCGATGTCTACGTGCAGCCGAACGCCGCACAGGGCGAATCGCGCACGCACGGGTTTTTCCATCGCCCGACCGGCGACGACGCGGGTTACGTCGGGCTGCCGACCATCGGCAGCGACCGTCGCGGTGAGGACACCGCCGCGGTGATCTTCCTGCGGAACCGCGGCCTGAGCCTCAGCTCCGCCGGTGCGCTGGAGGCGCGCGGCGCGACGCGCCCCGACGATGGCTGCAAGGCCAGTTGCGTCGACTGGTACGGCAACGCGCGCCCGATCTTCATCGGCGAACGGGTGTTCGCGCTGCTCGGCTACGAGCTGGTGGAAGGCCGCTACGCGAACGAACGCATCGTCGAGCGCAGGCGGGTGGATTTTTCGCCGCCGACGCAGGCCTCGATCGCGCGTTGAGACCCGCGCTCAGGCCGCACCGCGGCGCCCGCGCCGCGGTTTCGCCGCTTCCGGCGGCGCCACCACGCGATCGCAGGTGCGGCCGTCGCACAGCAGCTTCTCCAGCAGCGGCGGCGTGCGTTCGGCGATGTGCTGCAGCAGCGCGCGCACGCGGGCATTGCCGCGCACGTCCGGATGGGTCAGCAGCCAGACGTTCATCGCCACCGGCAGCGGTTCGCTGATCCGTATCAGCCGCGGCTCCTGGGCCGCGGCGAAGGCGGGCAGGGCGGCGACGCCGACGCCCAGCGCCGCGGCCTGGATGATCGCGAGGAACGAATCCATGCGCAGCCGCGGCCGGACCTGTGGCAGGGTCTCGCGCATCCAGCGCGCCTGCAGGACACCGCCCATCGCGCCGTCGAAGCCGATCCACGGCAGCGACTCCAGCGGCGCATCGGCGCCCAGTCGATGGCGCAGCGCCGGTGTGGCGTAGATCGCGCTGCCGATCTCGCCGACCTCGCGCGCGATCAGGTCTTCCGGCGGCGCCATCGTCGCGCGCAGCGCGAGGTCCGCTTCGCGCCGGCCCAGATCGACCGCGCGATTGGCGATGTCCACCTCCACCTCGATCTGCGGATGCGCCAGCAGGAAGTCCTCCAGCAGCCGCGGCAGCAGATAGGTGCCCAGCATCTCGCTGGTGGCGATCCGGACGACCCCGGTCAGGCTGGCGTCGGCGCCGAGCACGCGTCGTTCCGCGGCCAGCGCCGCTTCCTCCATCGCCCGCGCGGCCTCGGCGACCGCTTCGCCATGCGCATTGGCCTGATAACCGCTGCGCGAGCGCTCGAACAGCGTCGTGCCGAGCCTGCGTTCGATCTCCTCCAGCCTGCGAAACACCGTGGAGTGCTCCAGATCGAGGGCCCGCGCCGCGCCGCTGAGGCTGCCGCTGCGGGCGATCGCCAGCACGGTGCGCAGGTCGTCCCAGGCCAAGTGGCCTCGGCGCGATTCAGCTGTGTTTTTTTGCAAGGAAGACTTGCTCATTTGGAGAATTTCATTGTGGCTATCGACAGCCTAAGGTGTCTCCACACGCCGGGCAACCGGCACCCGCGACCAGCAATCCCCCGCTCAGGAGACCCGTCATGCGCCACGATTTCGCCCTCCATACCCCATCCACCGCTCCGCAAGCCTCGCAGCCGTTGCTCGAAGGCGCACGCAAGGCCTTCGGCCGCGTGCCCAACGTCCTCGCGGTGATGGCCGAAAGCCCGGTCGCGCTGGAGGCCTATCTCACACTGGGTGGGCTGTTCGAGAAGACCGCCTTCGACGCCACCGAGCGCCATGTCGTGCTGCAGGCGATCAACGCTGCGAACGCCTGCCATTACTGCACTCAGGCCCATGGCACCCTCGCGGTGCAGGTGCACGGTCTCGATCCCGAACTCGATCGCGCATTGCGCGAACGCCGGCCGCTGACGGATGCGCGTCTGGAAGCACTGCGTGGCTTCGCCGATACGCTCGTGCGCAAGCAGGGCTGGCCGGCGGAACAGGACGTGGCGGATTTCCTCGCCGCCGGCTACGAGCGTCGGCATCTGATCGAGGTGATTCTCGCCGCCGGTTTCAAGACGATCACCAACTATCTCAACCACATCGCCGACACGCCGGTCGATGCCGCCTTCTCGCGTCTCGACCGCGCGGCCTGAGCCTTTCCCGCGACATCCCCGCATCGCATCCGCATCCACGACATTCTCAGGAGCATAGCCATGAGCCCTTTCCAGAATCGTTTCGGAAATCGTTTTGAAAACCAGACCTATCTGGTCACCGGCGGCACCAGCGGCATCGGTCTCGCCACCGCGCAGCGCCTGCAGGAAGAGGGCGCGCGCGTGATCGTCACCGGCTCGCGCGAGAGCAGCATCGCCAACGCCCGCCAGAGCCTCGGCGAGCAGGCCGTGTACATCAGGAACGACGCCGCCGATCCGGCCGCTGCGCCGGTCCTGGCCGAAGCGTTGAAGGCGCAGGGCATCGATTCGCTGGATGGTGCCTTCTTCAACGCCGGCTTCGGACGCTTCCAGCCGCTCGACGCGGTCACTGCAGAAGAATTCGACGCCCAGTACGCGGTCAACGTGCGCGCTCCGCTGCTGCAGGCGCGGGCACTGGCGCCGCTGCTGCGCGACGGTGGCGCGCTGCTGCTCAACACCTCGGTGGCGCAGCATCTGGGCCTGCCGGCAGGCGCGATCTACAGCTCGACGAAGGGTGCGGTGCGCACCCTGGTGCGCGGCCTCGCCCGCGAATTCGCGCCGCGCGCGATCCGGGTCAACGCGGTGAGCCCCGGCCCGATCGCTACCAATTTCTTCGAACGCACCGGCATGCCCGCCGAAGCGCAGCAGGAATTCGGCGCCTCGGTGCTGGCGCAGGTGCCGCTGGGCCGCTTCGGCCGCCCTGAGGAAGTGGCCGCGGTCGCCGCTTTCCTGCTCTCGAACGATGCCTCTTTCGTCACCGGGTCCGAGTACACCGTCGACGGCGGCATGACCGAGCTGTGAGCCACGGCGGTTGCGGCACGCCCGGCCGGACGCGTCGACGCGCCGGCCGCTGAAGGCCGCCGAGGTGAATCCCGCCTGAGCGCCGAGCGTGCAGCGTTCACGTTTCGATCGCGGTCGACGCTGCGAAAGATGTCGTTTCTCCTTGTTTTTCCTGATGTTTTCGACTCGTGCACGAGGCTGCGCAGCCAGCCTGTCGAATCCGACAGGTGCGGTCGACAGTGTCATGCGACTGCGCTACACCCGACGGCGGGTACGGATGCCCGCGGAAAGGCAGCCGTGTCCGTCCGCGGCCGCAGGCCGCGATGCCGTGCACGACCACGTCGTCCCATCGATCACAAGGAGTGAGCAGATGCGCAGTTTTACGTTTCATCCCCTGTCCGCCGCAGTCGCCGGTGTTTCGGGCCGTCGCTTCGCCATGCCGGCGAGCGTTTTCGTTCTGACCCTCGGTCTGGCCGCCTGCGATCTGCCGGCGGTGACCGGCGGCGCGACCCAGGTCGCCGCCGCGGCGCCTGCCACCGGTACCGTCTCCATGCCTAGATTGCGCAGCGCCGATCCGCTGCCGATCAGGGCGCTCGCCGAACCCGCGCCGAGCACCGAGCCCGATCTGGCCGCAGGCGTCTCCGATGTCGAGATCCTGCCGCTGGAGAAAGCCGAGCCCAACGGCAATGCGATTCTCGAACTGCGTTTCCGCGACGATGCAAAACCCGCCAATGACCAGATCGAACTGTTGATCGACGGCAACAAGGCCGTGCTGGTGCGCGATGCCGCCGACCCGCTGCTGTTCGCCGGCCTGATCTTCTTCGATGTCGCCGCGTTCGAGCGCGAGCAGGCGCAGCGCCGGGAATTGATCCAGTCCACCCGCGATGAAGGCGCGGCGCTGTTCGAAGGCCGTGCGCTCGCGGCCACCGAGCCGTTCACCTACAGCGGCACGGCCACGGGGGCGAAGGCGCTGGCGGTGACCTCGCGCCTGCGTCTGCCCCGCAGTCTGGTATCGATGCCGCCGAGCGCGGTCGACCCGTCGCGCGAGCTGTTCATCACCGATCTGTCGGTGGTGCAGGACCGGACCCGCACCTTCGACGTCTGCAACAACGTCGGCAATCCGAACGGTGCGTGGACCTTCAAGACCCTGATGACCAACATGGCGAACCAGCCGTTGACCGGACTCGATCCGGCGTTGTTCGTCGAGAACTGGGTGCGCACCTGGCAGGTCAACCACACCATCAATACCTTCGGCGTGCCGGCGCGCCCGAACATCGGGCCGCAGGTGCTCAACAACTGGCCGCGGCTGGCCAACGGCCGTCTGGATCTGGACCGCTCGCCGTTCCGGTTGCTCGCCATCGTCAATCGCGTGGATCTGCGCGGCAATCCGGTTTACGGCGGCAGCGGCGGCAATGCCGGCGAGGGTCGGCTGGTGTTCGGCGTGGTCAATCGCAGCGTCAACGGCGGCTGCTCCACCACCCAGTTCACGGTGATCTTCGAATACGGCGTGCCGATCAGCGGCTGCAGCGCGGTGCAGAGCTACGCGCAGC
>JBIJBH010000413.1:0-3652 GCA_044345315.1 Lysobacteraceae bacterium | reverse complement strand
CGGGAGGGCCGACGCTTTCCTGTCAGCCCTCGGGCGTCTTGTCGGGCCTCCCGGCCCTCCCACAAAAAAGCAATGTTTTCTCTCAGGCGCCTGCTGTTTGTGTGGGAGGCCCGGGAGGGCCGACGCTTTCCTGTCAACCCTTGGCGCCTTGTCGGGCCTTCCGGCCCTCCCACAAAAGCACGGCGCCCCCGGAAATCGATTTCTTCCGCCCGCATCGACCATACCGTCGCGCACGGCAGAGAGCGTCCGGGACCCCCTGCTAGAATCCGGGCTCTAAATTCCCTCGACCCACGACAGGACGCGGCCGCCCGGCCGCTCGCGGAGCCCACGGCATGAGCTGGTTGAACGAACTGCTGCAGAACGACCCCGATCCCACCGAGACCCGCGAGTGGGTCGAATCGCTCAAGGCGGTGATCGATGCCGACGGCCCGGGCCGGGCCCACCAGTTGCTCAGCGGGATGGTCGAATTGACTCGTCGCGCCGGCGCCCATCTGCCGTTCGCGCCGACCACCGAATACATCAACACCATCCCCGCGCATCTCGAACCGCGCATGCCCGGCGATGCGCACATGGAATGGCGGATCCGCTCGATCATCCGCTGGAACGCCATGGCCATGGTCGTGCGCGCCAACCGCAAGCCCGGCGACCTCGGCGGCCACATCGCCAGCTTCGCCAGCTCGGCCACGCTCTACGACGTTGGCTTCAACCATTTCTGGCGCGCGCCGAGCGCCGACCACCCCGGCGACCTCATCGCCGTTCAGGGCCACAGCTCGCCCGGCATCTACGCCCGCGCCTTCCTCGAAGGCCGCCTGACCGAATCGCAGATCGACCACTTCCGCATGGAAGTCGACGGCCGCGGCGTCAGCAGCTATCCGCACCCCTGGCTGATGCCCGATTTCTGGCAGCTGCCCACGGTGTCGATGGGCCTCGGCCCGATCAGCGCGATCTACCAGGCCCGCAACTGGAAGTACCTCGAAGCCCGCGGCCTGATCCCGAAGTCCGACCGCAAGGTCTGGTGCTTCATGGGCGACGGCGAGTGCGACGAACCCGAAAGCCTCGGCGCGATCAGCGTCGCCGGCCGCGAAGGCCTCGACAACCTGGTGTTCGTCATCAACTGCAACCTGCAGCGCCTCGACGGCCCGGTGCGCGGCAACGGCAAGATCATCCAGGAACTCGAAGGCGCCTTCCGCGGCGCCGGCTGGAACGTCGTGAAGACCGTCTGGGGCAGCTACTGGGATCCGCTGCTGGCGAAAGACAACACTGGCCAGCTCAAGCGCCTGATGATGGAAACCGTCGACGGCGAGTACCAGAACTGCAAGGCCTTCGGCGGCGCCTACACCCGCGAGCATTTCTTCGGCAAATATCCGGAGACCGCCGCACTCGTCGCCAACATGAGCGACGACGATATCTGGCGCCTCAACCGCGGCGGCCACGACCCGCACAAGGTCTACGCCGCCTACGAGAACGCCCGCCAGACCACCGGCATGCCCACCGTCATCCTCGCCAAGACGGTGAAGGGCTACGGCATGGGCAGCGCCGGCGAATCGCTCAACCCCACGCACCAGACCAAGAAGCTCGACGACGACGCCGTGCGCGCCTTCCGCGACCGCTTCAAGATCCCGGTGAGCGACGACCAGCTCAAGGACGGCGCGGTGCCGTTCTACCACCCCGGCGAGAAGTCGCCGGAAGTCGAATACATGATCGAACGCCGCCGCGCGCTCGGCGGTTTCCTGCCGCAGCGCCGGCGCAAGAGCACGCAGTCGCTGGAAGCGCCGAAGCTCGACGTGTTCGACCGCCTGCTGAAATCCACCGGCGACCGCGAGATCAGCACCACCATGGCCTTCGTGCAGGCCTTCAACGTCATCCTGCGCGACAAGCAGGTCGGCCCGCGCTGCGTGCCGATCGTCGCCGACGAAGCCCGCACCTTCGGCATGGAAGGCCTGTTCCGCCAGATCGGCATCTACGCGCCGGAAGGCCAGAAATACAAGCCGGTCGACCGCGACCAGCTGATGTACTACCGCGAAGACGCTGCCGGCCAGGTGCTGGAAGAAGGCATCACCGAAGCCGGCGCGTTCTCGTCGTGGATGGCCGCGGCCACCAGCTACAGCACCAACAACCTGCCGATGCTGCCGTTCTACATCTACTACTCGATGTTCGGCTTCCAGCGCATCGGCGACAGCGCCTGGCAGGCCGCGGACATGCGCGCGCGCGGCTTCCTGCTCGGCGCCACCGCCGGCCGCACCACGCTCAACGGCGAAGGCCTGCAGCACGAAGACGGCCACTCGCACCTGCTCGCCGGCGCCATTCCCAACTGCCGCGCCTACGACCCCACCTTCGGCTTCGAGGTCGCCGTCATCCTGCAGTACGGCATGCAGCGCATGCTCACCGAGCAGCAGGACGAGTACTACTACCTCACCCTGATGAACGAGAACTACAGCCACCCGGACATGCCCGAAGGCGCGGCCGAGGGCATCATCAAGGGCATGTACCTGCTCAAGGACGCCGGCAAGCCCAAGAAGGGCGAACTGCGCGTGCAACTGCTCGGCAGCGGCACGATCCTGCGCGAAGCCATCGCCGCCGCCGAACTGCTCGACAAGGATTTCGGCGTGACCGCCGACATCTGGTCCTGCCCCAGCTTCACCGAACTCCGCCGCGACGGCTACGACGCCGAACGCTGGAACCGCCTCAACCCCGAAGCCAGTCAAACTGATAAAAGCGGGCCGCGCAAACCCTACGTCACCGAACTGCTCGAAGGCCGCCAGGGTCCCGCGATCGCCGCCACCGACTACGTCCGCGGCTTCGCCGACCAGATCCGCGCCTTCGTCCCGATGCGCTACACCGTCCTGGGCACCGACGGCTTCGGCCGCAGCGACACCCGCGCCAACCTGCGCCGGCATTTCGAAGTGGATCGCTACTACATCGCCCAGGCCGCGATCGATGCCCTGGCGAAGGAAGGGAAGATGACGGCGAAGGACGTGTCGCGGGCGATCAAGCTGTACAAGATCGATGCGGAGAAGGGGAATCCGGTGGGGGCGTAACGACGATGGATCCAGCGGAAGGAGACCTGTCTTGAACATCCGCCTTGCCTCGATGGCGCTGCTGTTGGCGTGCTCTGCGCTGCCGGGTTGCCGGACCGTCGCTCCGGCGAACCCCACGCTGGAAGCGCTGCAGATCGCGGCGACGCCCGAGCCGCTGGACCGCGTATCGCCGGCCCATGAACAGCGGGGCGCGAAGACGGCGATGATCCGCTGGACCGAGCAGTTCCTCGGCCACGCCTATCGCGTGACGAACCAGCGCTTCGTCCTGCTGGAGCCCGGCTTCACCGCCGGCGCGCAGATCGGCTCGAAAGCCCAACAGCATGTCACCCGGCAGTTGGGCGGCACGCTGAAGACCGACGGCTGGTACGACGATGACGCCTACAAGCTGCTGCTGTGGCAGTTGGGCGATGGATCGCCGCGATACATCGCGTTCGTGATGACCCGCGATCCATTGCCGGGCACGGACGAGCGTCGGCTGGTGGGTTACTTCGCGCTGGAGCCGGCCGCGGTAGAGAAGAGCAGGTAGCCGACAGGGGGGAATTCCGGCATGGCAGGCACGGCGCTGGGCACGGATTGGTTGGGGCGGTCACATGCGCAGACGAACCTGCGCCGGC
>JBIJBH010000050.1:0-13207 GCA_044345315.1 Lysobacteraceae bacterium | reverse complement strand
GTCGTGCTGCACCTGCTGCGACTGCTGCTGATCACGCTGCTGGTTCTGCACCGCGACCTTCTCGTGCACCTGTTCCTGGCTCTGGCTGCGCGATTGCTCGATGTTGACGTAGCCGTTGAAGATCGGTTCCTTGCCGACGCGCTCGGCCAGCATCACATGACCGTTGCGCACGTCCATGTATTCGGGTTTCTCGGACAGGCCCGGCGTGTGGCGGGCGGTGAGGACGACATCGGTCGCGACCTTCTTCGCATCCTCTTCGGTCAACCCGCTCTTGTTCTGCACCAGATGCATCGCGCGCTCGAACAACTGGCGCTCGCCCGGGCTCATCTCAAGTTCCTGCCGCTTCGGCGGCGCCTGCAGCATCGGGCCGGCGCGGTCGAGATCAGGCGCGGCTGCGGCCAGGATCGGCTGGGCGCGTTCGCCCGGCGGCGTCGCGTCGGCGCGGCGCGTGTCCTGGCCGGGCGCGGTGGGCGCGTTGGGATCGGGCACGGCTTCCGCGCGCGGCGCGCGCGCCTGCGGGTCGACGTGCAGCAGCGGCGTGCGCTGGCCGTTCTCCTGCACGGAGAGATCGACGGTGCCGTCGGCGTTGCGGGTGCGGACCATCTGATCGCGCTGGACGTCGCGCCACTCGCCGTCGATGCGGGCATGGCCCGCACCGTTGCGATCCCAGACGACGAAATTGTTGCCGGCCGCGTAGAGGCCGTCGTCGTTGAAGGCGCCGCTGCGATCGGTGCGGCCGTGCATCGAGGTCGTCCCCTGATCGAGCGCGCGGATGAAGGCCGGCGCTTCGCCTCGCTGCAGGAACAGATCCTTCACCGTCGCGTATTCGTGGCGGAGATCCGGCCGCGCAGGATCCTGCGACAGCCGCGTCGGATCGGTCAGCGGGCCGGCGGCGAGGACATTGTCCCAGGTCTGCCGCAGCGGGCTCTGGGCATGGCTGTTGCGCAGCGCGATCAGCACATCCGCGCCCTGCACCGCGGCATCGCGTCCGGTCTGCATGTAGTCGTCGTTGCCGCGGATCAGCGCGCCGACGCCGTTGCTCACATCGGCGACGCTGCGGTACTGGCCCGATTCGATGCGGTCGAGGATGCGGCCGCCCCAGACTTCGCTCTGGTTGTAGGCCTTGCCGACGATCGCGGCCAGCCGCACCTGGTCGTCGGGGCTGGCGTTTCGGTACAACTCGGTCTCGCGCAGCGGCGTGTACACGTCGCGCATCAGCTTGTTGGCCTGCGTCACGTCGTTGTTGTGGACGTACCGGATGCCGTCGTCGGAGCGCAGGAACTCGTCGAGCCGCGACTTGACCGTGGCGTCCAGCGGCCGGCCGTCCTGGGCGCGGATGGTGTTTCCGTCGCGGCCGAGGTCGGCGATGGTCTGCGTCTGCTGACGCGCGTCCAGCACCCAGTCGGGATGATTGGCCCGCGCCCAGTCCTGATACGCCGCGACCAGACTGCGCGCGACTTCCGGATGCTGGCCGAGATCGGTCTGCAGGGTGCCGATCGACAGCCCGCTGTTGCCGACCGGCTGCATGCGTCCGTCGGCCATGTTGCCGGCGAACGAGAGCCGGTTGGACACGTCGCGGCCGCCGATGCTGCCTTCGGAACCGACGCCGATCGCGAAATAGGACACCGCATTCAATTCCGCGTCGGTCAACGCGGGGCGCGGAGCGGCCGCTGCCTGTGCAGGCTGGGGGGTCTGGAAGGGCTCGGACATGGCGTCCTCTCCTGTGCCGGTGACGGTTCAGTCTTCTTCGGGGCAGCGCGAGTCCTCGGGGATCGAACGCCCGGGGATGACGGCATGCAGGGACAGATATTCGCGGTGGGAGGTACCGAAGGCGCGGTACCAGACCAAGGTCTCGCCGCGGCGCTGCGCGTAGTCGGCGGGCGTCGCGAATCGCGGACAGGCGTTCTCGCCCTCGCCTTCGCGGCAGAAGCGCAGTTGCAGTCGATCGCCGCGCACTTCGCCGCGCACCTCGCCGTGCTCGCCGCGCACGCGGGTGCCGTCGCTCCATGTGCCGGCGATGCGGCCATCGTCCGCGACGCGCAGACTCAACTGCGCCGAGTGCTGCCAACCGCAGGACTGCCGATAGGCCCAGTCGCCGACGAAAGGACCCGCCGCGCGCGCGTCCGCGGTGGTCGCGCTGCCGGTCTCCATGCCCGAAGTCCGGGCCGACGAGGCGCAGGACGCGAGCAGACAGGCACCGAGCAGAACGGCGAAGCGCGGCATCCAGCCCGACACCGCCCAGCGGCGAGTGCTCTGACGGGGATCAGGGGCGAGCATTGCTGTGGGCATGCACTGCGGGAGCATCAGGTAACGGAAACTCCTTGTCCTTCCGGGTGCAGCGTACTGCGACCGGGAGGTCGCGACAACCGCGGAAGCGCCCCCCCTGCGCGCTGCTCGACCTCAACCCGCCGCCCGCTCCGGCCAGACCGTCTTCGCCAGCAGTTCGTCGTCCCAGTCGAATTTCAGGCCGCCACCCTTGGGCAGCAGGAGGGTCGCGAAATTCAGCACGTTGCGGGCGAACATGTCGCTGGCGTGCATGGCGCCGCTGCCGGCGAGATTGAGCGGGCCGGAGACGGTGACACCGTCGTGCATGACGATCTCGCCGGGGCTGGTCAGCTCGCAGTTGCCGCCGGTCTCGGCGGCCAGATCCACGATCACGCTGCCCGGCTTCATGCCGGCGACCATCGCCGCGCTGACGATCTTCGGCGCCGGGCGTCCGGGCACGGCCGCGGTGGCGACGATCACGTCCACGTTCTTCAGATGATCGGCGAGGCGCTGCTGCTGCAGGGCGCGCTCCTCGTCGGTGAGCTGGCGGGCGTAGCCGCCCTCGCCCGCGGCGCTGACCCCGAGGTCGAGGAACTTGCCGCCGAGCGATTCGATCTGTTCGCGGGTCTCGGGGCGCACGTCGAAGCCTTCGACCTGGGCGCCGAGGCGCTTGGCGGTGGCGATCGCCTGCAGGCCGGCGACGCCGGCGCCGATCACCAGCACTTTCGACGGGCGGATGGTGCCGGCGGCGGTGGTGAGCATCGGGAAGAACTTCGGCGCGAGCTGTGCCGCGATCAGCATCGCCTTGTAGCCGGCCATGCCGGCCTGCGAGCTGAGGATGTCCATGGCCTGGGCGCGGGTGGTGCGCGGCAGACGTTCGAGCGGGAAGGCGACGATCCCGCGGCTGCGGATGGCCTCGCCGCGTTCGGCGTCGGCCTGCGGCTGCAGTTGGCCGATCAGCACCGCGCCGGGCTTCATTGCGGCGATGGCGGACGCCGGCGGCGGCTGCACGCAGGCCAGGATGTCGGCGCTGGCGAGCACGGCGTCGGCGCTGTCGACCACTTCGGCGCCGGCTTCGGCGTAGGCGGCATCGCTGGCGTGGGCGCCGATGCCGAGACCGCGCTCGATCCGCACCGTCGCGCCGGCGGCGACGTATTTCCTGCAGGTTTCCGGGGTGAGCGCGACGCGCCGTTCGCCGGGCGCTGTCTCGCGTATCGCACCGATGACGACTTTCGTCGCCGCTTCTGCCGCCGCTTCTGCCGTCACTGCCGCTTCCGACATCGTCCGCCTCCCCATCGCTCCGAAACGTTCGTCCGCATCCTAGCAGGTTGCGATGCGTCCGCCGCGCGCGCTGCGGGCACGAAAAAAACCGCCGGCCCTGCGGCCGGCGGCTTCGTAAACGACGTCGTTGCGTCGGCAGGCCTCAGGACGCGTTGGCCCGGGCCTGCTGGTTGAGCTGCTGCCACATCTCGCGCATCGCCTCGTCGAACGGCGCTTCCGAGGAGCGCAGCGCGACCCGGCCCTGACCGATGAGCGCGGCCAGTTCCTCGGGCGATACCACGAGCTTGCGCATGCCGCGACGATTCACGATCAGGAAACGCGAGGTCAGCGGGCTGACCCAGGCGATCCGGGCGGCGGTCTCGCGACCATCGTCCTCGATCAGGCGCAGGTTCTGGCCGACGCGCAGGCGGCGCAGGCGCCCGGCCAGGGCGAGGTCGTAGTCGAAGGTCTCGGTGCCGCCGACCACGCGCAGCCCGCCCCAGGTCGCGGCGTCGTTGGGCTCGACCGCGGCGGCGGGACTCTCGTCCACCGGCAGCGGATGCAGCATGCGCGGCTGGTCCGGGAAGGCCAGCGCGGTGACGATCTTCGCCAGCGAATCGCGCGCAGCGACGGCGTCGAGGCCGCAGCTGGCGTAGCAGCGGCCCAGCGGACCCTGCAGTTCGAGGATCTTGTCGGCGACCCGACCGCCCTCGCAGCGCGCGGCGTCGGTGTCGGCCTGCATCAGGCCATCGCCGATCGACAGCGCGGAAAGATACTGCGCCGAGCTCGGACCTTCGCGCAGCCAGGTCTGGACCAGATGATGGCGCCAGTGGCCGGTGAGGAATTCGGCGATGCCGGCGGTGAGCGGGCGCTGCGACAGGCGCGACAGCAGCAGTTCGTCGACCGCGCGGCGGGCGTGCTGCAGGCGCTCGCGGCCGCTGACCGCTTCGGCGGCGCGCTGCTCGGAGACTTCGCGCATCCGCTTCTGCTGGTCGAGATGATCGCGCAGCTCGGACGCGGCGAGTTCGAAGATCGCCTTGTCGTCGCGGTAGTCCTCGACCACGCGATCCACCGCCAGTTCGGCGTGGGTCAGGGTCTGCTGGTCCTGCGGCGAATCGCCGGTGTTGCCGTCGCAGGCTTCGCTGAGGGCTTCCAGCAGCTTGCGGCCGGGGTGGGCGCGCTGCTCGAACAGGCTGTCGTCGCTGAGCGCGAGCTTGAGATAGGGACCGACCAGACGGCCGTACAGCGCGCGCGAACGGGTCATCGCGGCGTGGCTGCGGGCGAGGGTCTGGAGCAGGATGCCGACCAGATCGATCGCGTCCTCGTCCACTTCATTGAAACGGGTCTGGGTCGGATCGAAGCCGAGCTGGCGCGAGCCGCTGACGATCTGTTCGCGGATCACCGCCGACAGCGGCCGGCTGTCGTCGCCGGACAGCGCGCGGACGTAGGGCGCGGGGTCGTCGCCCTGCAGGATCGAGGCGATGCCGAGCAGTTCCTGCGGTGCCAGCACCCGCACCCCGGCAAGCGAGGCGGCCGGCGGCGGGGTCGAACCGCGGCGGAGCACGGCCTGACGCCAGGCCCGCAGCTGGTTGTGGACCGATTCACGATAGCGCAGCGGACGACCGCCGTCCGACAACATGCCGCCGGCGCCGTACTGCGACGCGGCCGCGCCGGAGGCACCGGCCATGGGCTGGCCGTCCATGCCTTGACCGCCCATGCCCTGACCACTCTGGTAGCCCCAGGGTGCGGCGCCCGCCTGCGGAGCGGGCTGACCGGCATGACCGGCCTGCGGGTTGAAACCATCGACCAGACCGCCGTCGGGCATCCAGCCGGTGGCTGGCGACTGCGGGGCGGCCGCGGGCGGAACCGGCATCTCGCGCGGGGCGAAACCGTTTTCGAGCGCGGCGTTGATCCTGGTGTAGAGCTCTTCCAGGGTCTTCGACAGCCGCTTCTCGAGCTGCAGGAAGATCAGCCGGCGCAGTTCCGGGGTGAGGTCGTCCTCGCTGAACAGCTTGACGAAAGCCTGGACCGGGGCCTCCGGACGCAGCGGATTGGTTTCCGGCGCCTGCCGCGGCAGGCCGAGCGAGGTCGCGAGGGCGTCCAGACGCTCGTTCAGCACGTGCAGCGGATGCATCAACTGATGTTCGAGCAGTTCGACGATCTGCTGCCCGGCGAGATGGATTTCGAGCTGGGCCTCGGACATCAGGCTCAGGCTCTTGTTGGCGACCGCACGCGGGCGCGGATTGCGCCAGGCGTCGAAAGCGTTCTCCAGCGACTCGCGGTAGCGGTTGGCCAGCTCCAGCGCGCGCTGGTTGAGCAGGCGGATCGCCAGGCGATCGTCGTAGATCGTGCGGCTGTCGTGGCTGGCGATGGCGGCCAGCCGGACCTGCTCTTCGATGTCGCCCCAGAACCCGGCGAGCACGCCGGAGAGTGCGGTCACGGTATCGCGACGCACCGATTCGAAGACCTTTTCGGCGCTCTGGCGGGCCGGGGGGGAGCGGCCTGGGAAGTAGCGACTGTTGTCGTCCATAGGGGTCGTGAGGGGTCGTGTAGGGCGAGATTTCGGGGGAGAATGGGGGACACTCGGGCCCAGTGGCTACGATCTTTCAAACCGTACAGGGTCGTCTGCGAACTCACTCTCAAATCATCACCCCGATTCATTGCAACTGCTGGACAGCCGACGCTCCGTCCCCAGCCGCCTGCTCGGCGCTCCGGGCCCCGATCAGGCCACGCTGCTGCGCATGCTCGGGGCCGCGGTGCGCGTCCCCGACCATGGAAAGCGGACGCCGTTCCGGTTTCTGCGCATCGAAGGCGACGCCCGTCTCGAACTCGGCGACCTGCTCGCGGCCCGCAGCCGGGCCCGCGACCCGGCGGCCCCGGACAGCGTCGTCGACAAGGACCGCCAGCGGTTCTCGTTCGCGCCGACCATCGTGACCGTGATCGCCCGGCTCGGCCCGGACGAGAAGATTCCCGAACAGGAGCGCCTGCTCTCGGCCGGCTGCGTCTGCTTCGCCCTGCTCCAGGCCGCGCAGGCACTGGGCTACGGCGCGCAGTGGCTGACCGGCTGGGCCGCCTACGACCCGGAGATCCGCGCCCTGCTCGGGGTGGCGGAGCACGAGAACATCGTCGGCTTCATCCACATCGGCACCGCACAGGGCGAGGCCCCGGAGCGCGAGCGCCCCGATCCGGCCGCGCTGCTGACCGATTGGACCCCGCCGTGAGCATCGCCGGCGACGAGGACATCCTCGACCGCGATCTGCCCGCCGGCGCGGCGCGCGCCGCCGAGCCGCCGCCGCTGTACCTGATCGACGCCAGCATCTACGTGTTCCGCGCCTGGCACACGATGCCGGACGAATTCCGCGACGCCGAGGGCTGGCCGAGCAATGCGGTGCAGGGCTTCGCGCGCTTTCTGCTGGACGTGCTCGAACGCGAGCGGCCGAAGCACATCGTCGTCGCCTTCGACGAGGCGCTCGACAGTTGTTTCCGCAACGCGCTGTATCCGGCCTATAAGGCCAACCGCGAGCCGGCGCCGGAGGAACTCAAGCGTCAGTTCGCGCACTGCAAGGCGCTGTGCGCGGCGCTCGGTCTGAGCGTGCTGGGGCACCCGGACTACGAGGCCGACGACCTGATCGGCAGCGCGCTGCTGCGGGCGCGCGGCGACGGCCATCGCGGCATCATCCTTTCCGCCGACAAGGACCTCTCGCAGTTGCTGCACATCGGCGACGAACAGTGGGACTACGCCCGCAACCAGCGCTGGGGCGTGCACGGCGTGAAGGCGCGGCACGGCGTCGATGCGCACCAGATCGCGGATTATCTGGCGCTGTGCGGCGATGCGGTCGACAACATCCCCGGCGTGCCCGGAATCGGCGCCAAGACCGCGGCGGTGCTGCTGGCGCATTTCGGCGATCTCGACAGCCTGCTGGCGCGGGTGGACGAAGTGCCGTTCCTGCGCCTGCGCGGCGCCGCGCAGGCCGCGGCGAAACTGCGCGAACACCGCGAGAACGCGCTGCTGTTCCGCCGACTCACCACCATCGCCTGCGATGCGCCGCTGCATGGCGCCGCGCCGGGATTCCGCCGCAATGCGGCCGCCGCGGAGACGATCGGCGCGGTCTGCGATGCGCTCCGCTTCGGGCCGATGACCCGGCGCCGGGTGTATGGGGCCGGCGGACTGGATTACGCCGCGCATGCGCCGCAGGCAAACGACACTTGAACGCACACGCACCGACCACGCACAGGACGCCATGACCGAAATCGCCGAAGAAACCGTCTACGAAGGCAAATGGCTGCGCATGAAGCGCCGCGGCCACTGGGAATACTGCGAACGCACCCACGGCCGCAACGGCATGGCGGTCATCATCATCGCGGTCACGCCGCAGGACGAGGTGCTGTTCGTCGAGCAGTACCGGGTGCCGCTGGGCGCGCGCACGATCGAGATGCCGGCCGGGCTGGTCGGCGACCTGTCGCATGGCGACGCGATCGAGGACACGCTCGAAACCGCCGCGCGTCGCGAACTGGCCGAGGAAACCGGCTGGGAGCCGCAGCGGGTCGAGGTGCTGCTGATCGGGCCCACGTCCTCGGGCATGAGCAACGAACGCATCGCCTTCGTCCGCGCCACCGAACTGGTGCAGGTCGGCGACGGCGGCGGCGTGGACGGCGAGGACATCCTCGTGCATGCGGTGCCGCGCGCGCAGGCCGCGGCCTGGCTGGTGCAGAAGCAGCGCGAAGGCTACGAACTCGATCTCAAGCTCTGGGGCGGGCTGTGGATGATCGATCGCAATCCGGATGGGTCTGCAATCCGATAGATCTGCGGGGCATTGGATCTGCGGGGCATTCGCTGTTGTGGGAGGCCCGGGAGGGCCGACGAATCACGGAGACGCTGTCCGCAGCCTGTCGGGCCTCCCGCACAAATCGCCAGACACAGGGTTTCGATCAGGGCGCGCCGCGGAATGCTCAGGCTTGCGCCATGAACCCCTCGATCTCGTCCGCGCTGCGGGCGAGGCCGTCGGTGAGGACCTTGTGGCCCTCCCTGGTCACCAGCACGTCGTCCTCGGTGCGGATGCCGATGCCGCGCCATTTCTGGTGCACCGAGGTGTCGTCGGCGGAGACATACAGGCCCGGCTCGATGGTGAACACCATCCCCGCTTCGAGCAGGCGCGATTCGCCATCAAGCCGGTATTCGCCGACGTCGTGCACGTCCAGCCCGAGCCAGTGCCCGGTCTTGTGCCGATAGAAGCGCTTGTAGTGGCCTTCGGTGAGGTTGCGCTCCAGCGTGCCCTTGAGCAGGCCGAGCTTGAGCAGACCTTCGGTCAGCGTTTCGACCGCGGCGACGTGCCCGGCCTCGTAGGGCACGCCGGGCCGCGCCTGGGCGAGCGCGGCGCGCTGCGCCTGCCCGACCAGATCGTGCAGCGCGCGCTGCTCCTTGGTGAACCGGCCGTTGGCGGGAAAGGTGCGGGTGATGTCGGCGGCGTAGCCGCGGTACTCGGCGCCGGCGTCGATCAGCACCAGCGCGCCGTCCTTCGCCTGCGCGTTGTTGGCGCGATAGTGCAGCACGCAGGCGTTGGCACCGGTGCCGACGATGCTGCCGTAGGCCGGCTCGGCGTCGTGGGCGCGGAACACCCGCTCCAGCTCGGCCTGCAGTTCGTATTCGTGGATGCCCGGCTTCGCCGCGCGCATCGCTGCGCGGTGAGCCGCGATGCTGATGTCGGCGGCACGCTGCATCAGCTTGAGTTCCTCGCGGTCCTTGAACAGGCGCATCTCGTCCAGCAGATGGCCCAGTTCGAGGAATTCGTGCGGCGGCTGCGCGCCCATCCGCACCTGCGCGCGCACCCGGTTGAGCCAACCGATCAGCTTGAGGTCGAAGTCGGTATCGCGGCCGAAGTGGTAATAGACACGGGTGCGGCCTTCCAGCAGTCCGGGCAGGATCTCGTCGAGATCGTCGATCGGATAGGCGTCGTCCATGCCCAGGGCCTCGACCGCGCCCTCGGGGCCGACCCGCGGGCCGTCCCAGCCTTCGCGCTCGGGGTCGCGTTCGCGGCAGAACAGCAGCGACTCGCCGTGGCGGCGCCCGGGAATCAGCACCAGCACCGCGTCGGGCTCGGCGAACCCGGTCAGGTACCAGAAATCGGAGTCCTGGCGGTACGGATAGTGGGTGTCCCGGCTGCGGATGCGCTCCGGCGCCGAGGGAATCACCACGATGGCGTCGTCTCCGGCCATCCGCATCAACTGGCGGCGGCGGCGGGCGTAGGTCTGGGCGGAAATGCCGGTGTGGGTGCTCATCGCATCAGTGCAGTTGACGGCGATGGCGTGCGGCCATCGCGCAGTCGCCGTGCAGCAGCAGCGCGGCGACGCGGACGAATTCCTCGATCTCGACCATGGCCTTCTCGTCCTCCTCGTCGCCGTCGTCCTGGGCGGTGGCGGCGGCCAGACGGGCCAGATCGGCGAGCGCCTCGCGGCTTTCCTCCGACAGCGGCGGGTCGCGCCCGGCGGCCAGACCGAAGCCGGACAGGAACCCGCGACACCAGTCGAACAGGCCGCCGCTGCGTTCGGCGAGGGCGGCGGAGGCCTCGGGCACCAGCAGATGGAAGCCGAAATCGCGGTCCTCCAACTGCGCCACGCTGGCCGCGCGCATGCGGTCGAGGACCGAACCGGCCGGCTGCGGGCCGAGGCTGTCGTCGGCCAGCACCCGGGCCAGCCAGCGCGGGGAATCCTCGCCGCCGCCGGCCAGCCACCCGCACAGGGAACCGTGCAGCTCCGAGGCGCCGATGCCCAGGCCCTGGGTACGGACGGCGTCCTCGATGTCTTCGAGGTCGGGCAGTTCGGGGGCGGGCAGTGCGGACATCATGGCGGGCTCGGTCTGGCGGGGTGCGTCCGGCGCGATAGGCGTCGTCCGGAACGGACGCCGCAGTGTACAACGCCCTCGCAGCCAGCTCTCGGCAAGCGCGACCCGAGCCCGTACACTGCGTGGATCGCCGGCGGTGTCGGGGGCCCCGTGTCGAATTCCGCGGAACTGCAGCTCGTCGCATCGCTGACACTGGTCGGCGTGCTGCTGGTCGTGCTGGGAGTCCTGTCGGCCCGCCGGGTCCGCGCCGATCGCCGCCACTCGCAGCAACTGCAGGAACGCGAGGATCGTCTGAAACTGGCGCTGTGGGCGTCCTCCGAGCAGTACTGGGACTACGACCTCAAGACCCGCCACCTCCGCCGGATGTGGGTCGACAGCCGCACCACCTCGCCCGAGCTGCGGGTGCTGTCGATGACCGAAAGCGATCACCGCATCCATCCCGACGATCTGGCCCAGGTCCAGGAGAAACTGCGCGCGCATCTGCGCGGCGAGGCCGAGCTGTTCATCTCCGAGCATCGCGTGCTCGACAACCGCGGCGAATGGCTGTGGGTCCGCGCCCGCGGCCGCGCGGTGGAGATGGGCGCCGACGGCCAGGTGCGGCGGATCGCCGGCACCGCGCGCGACATCACCCACGTGCGCCAGGCCGAACGCGAGCGGCGCATCGCGATCGCGGTGCTGCGCAGCATGAACGAGGCGGTGGCGGTGCTCGACCGCGACTTCAACTTCGTCTCGGTCAACCAGGCCTTCACTCGCACCACCGGCTACAGCGAGCGCGAAGTCATCGGCCAGAGCGCCAACCTGCTCGACAGCCCGCAGCACGAGGTCGCCTTCTACACCCGGGTCCGCCAGAAACTCGTCAACGACGGCCACTGGGCCGGCGAGATGTGGCAGAGACGCAAGAACGGCCAGGAATTCCTCTGCTCGGTGGAATCCTCCACCACCGAGGGCATCTACGGCGAACACCGGCTGTTCATCGCGGTCATCACCGACATCACCCAGCAGAAGCGCGCCGAACAGGAGCTGCGCTATCTGGCGAATTTCGACACCCTCACCAACCTGCCGAACCGGGCGATGCTCTCGGAGCGGCTGTCGCGCGCGATCGTGCGTGCGCGCCGGCAGGACCACCGGATCGCGGTGCTGTTCCTCGATCTCGACCGCTTCAAGGACATCAACGACTCGCTCGGCCACACCGCCGGCGACCGCATCCTGCGCGCCGCGGCGATGCGCCTGCAGGAAACCGTCGGCGAGCACCAGACCGTGGCCCGCCTCGGCGGCGACGAATTCACCATCGTGCTGGAGAACCTCGACCAGCCGTCCGACGCCGACAAGGTCGCGCGCGAGATCATCATGGCCTTCGAGGCGCCGCTGGTGCTCGACGACCGCCAGGAAGTCGTGATCTCGCCCTCGATCGGCATCAGCCTGTATCCCGACCACGGCCAGGTGCCGACCGAACTGCTGAAACAGGCCGACACCGCGATGTATCAGGCCAAGGCCGCCGGCCGCCGCACTTTCGTGCGCTACGACGACAGCATGGAAATCGCGAACCGCCGCCGCGCGCAGCTCTCCAGCGCCCTGCACAAGGTGGTGGACCGCGGCGAGCTGCGCCTGGTGTTCCAGCCGCGGCTGTCGCTGACCACCCGCCGGATCACCGGCGTCGAAGCCCTGCTGCGCTGGACCAGCGAGGAGTACGGCGAGATCCCGCCGCACCAGTTCATCCCGCTGGCCGAGGAGAGCGGGCTGATCCTCGAGATCGGCGAATGGGTGCTGCTCGACGCCTGCCGCACCCTGCGCCGCTGGCAGGATGCCGGCGCCAGCGGCCTGACCATGGCCGTGAACGTCTCGGTGCTGCAGCTGCTGCGCGGCGATTTCACCGAAAGCGTGCGCCGGGTGCTGGCCGAGACCGGGGTCGCGCCGCAGGCCCTGGAGCTGGAGCTGACCGAAAGCGTGCTGATGGCCAACGCCGAGCAGGCCGCGACCAAGCTGCAGGCGCTGCGCGAGATGGGCGTATCGCTGGCGATCGACGACTTCGGCACCGGCTATTCCTCGCTGGCCTACCTCAAGCGGCTGCCGATCACCACGCTCAAGATCGACAAGACCTTCGTCACCGACCTGAACCGCGACCCCGACGACACCGCGATCACCACCACCGTGATCACCATGGCCCATTCGCTGGGCCTGACCGTGGTCGCCGAGGGCGTGGAGACCGAGACCCAGCTGCGCTTCCTCGACCATTTCCGCTGCGACGAGGTCCAGGGTTACTGGCTGTCCCGCCCGGTGCCGCCGGACGCCTGCCTGCAGTTCATCCGCGACTGGGATCCGGCGCGGATCGGCGGCGGCGGCGCGCTCGCCCTGCCGGCCACCGGCGACCACGCTTGACCCCCGGCGGACGCCTGCCTATCGTGGCCCCATGTCGACCCCCGAAGCCCTCGCCGAACTGCGCGCCCTGGCCGCCCGGGTCGAGGCCCTCGTCCAGCGCGTCCAGCGCCTGAGCGAGGAGAACCGCAGTCTGCGCCAGCAGCAGGAGCAACTGAGCAGCGAACGCTCGCAGTTGCTGGCCAAGAACGAACAGGCGCGTTCGCGGGTGGAGGCGATGATCGCCCGCCTCAAGTCGCTGGAACAGCACACGTGAGCCGTCCATGAGCGAAGCGGTCACCATCCGCATTCTCGACCGCGAATACACCGTCGGCGTCGCCCCGGGCGAACGCGACGGCCTGCTCGCCGCGGCGCGCCTGCTCGAATCGAAGATGCGCGAAGTGCGCGGCGACAACCGCATGGCCGCGATCGATCGCGTCGCGGTGCTGGCCGCGCTCAATCTCGCCCACGAACTTGAACAACTGCGCAACG
>JBIJBH010000412.1:0-3665 GCA_044345315.1 Lysobacteraceae bacterium | reverse complement strand
GTGCCGTTCCCGCGCGGCTCGATCACCCAGGCCGGGCTGTCGAGACTTCGCGTGCTGGACGCACGCGGCGCCGAGATCCCGGCCTTCGTCGAACAACTCACGCCGTGGCGCCACGCCACCAACGCCGCGCTCGACGGCACATCGGTGCGCATCGCGCGCATCCAGTTCCGCTACAGCTTCACGGTCCTCCATCCCAACGCCGAAACCGTGCGCGTCGAATGGGGCTACACCGACCGCAGCCGGTCGCTGCCGTCGCTGGAGAACCCGCGCAACGGCTGGCAGCCGGTGACCAGCGGCAGCTTCGTCGCCGCCGACGGCGTGTCCGAACCGCGCGTGTACGCGGTGCTGCCCGCGTCCACGCTCAGCAAGGGCCTGCTCAAGTTCGGGCCGATGCGGCCGTTCGCGCAGAACATCGCCGCCACCCGCGACGACCCGGCGACGATGGCCGCGACCGAGCACTATCCCGAATACAACGAACAGATGTACGCGTCCAAGAATTTCTTCTACGCGCACATCAACGAGGACGATCCACGCGTCACCACCGCCAACCAGACGCCGTACAAGGGCGCCGAAGGCGAGCCATGGCTGTACGATCGCGTGTCCGCGTTCTACAGCCTGTATTTCCGCAGCGGCTTCTTCAAGGCGCTGCGCGAATCGGTGCGCGCGGCGGAGTACTACCGGCTGAATCTGTATCCGCCCGGCACCACGCCGGACGCGGCGGTCGGCGCGTTCCGGCTGAAGGCGCCGAATCCCGCCGGCTACATCGGCTCGAACGGCACCATGTACAGCTACGGCGAAGGCCTGGCCTACACCCACTGGGCCACCGGCGACGAACTGGCGAAAGAGGCCGTGCGCTGGACCGCGAAGGCGCATGAGGACGCCGGCGACGAACCCGATCGCTGGTCGCCGACGAGCAGCTATACCGAGCGCCACATCGGGATCAAGCTGATGTCGCATGCGATCGCCTATGAAGTGTTCGGCGACGTGCCGTACAAGACCGGCGCCACCCGCACCTATCGCGAACGCCTGATCACCATCACCGACAATCTGGTCTGGCACCAGAACGGCGCCGGCGGCGCGCTGCCCGCCAACCGAGTCGACGGCGGGCTGTGGAAATACGGCAGCCAGGAAGGCAACGGCCCCAGCGGCAGCCTGCTGGTGAGCTTCTGGCAGACGCCTTTCGTGATCGACTCGATGGTGCGCGCCTATGCGCTCACCGACCGTGCCGACATCGCCAACTTCATCCGCCGCACCGGCAACGCGCTCAAGTTCGGCGCCAAGTCGTATGCGCCCAATCAGCGCACGGTCTATACCAATGCGCAGGAAAACCTGCGTCTGGTCGATTACGTCACCCTGGTCGACGGCAGCACCTACGCCGCCGACGGCGCCAGCCCCGAGCATGCGCTGTCGGTCGCGGGCGCGATGGCCTGGGCCTACTATTTCAGCAAGGTCACCGGTCAGCGCGACGACACCCTCAAGACCGCCGCGAACGAGCTCTATCGCACCTACAGCTACGAAACCAATTTCTGGACCCGCCCCTCCGCGCCCGCCAGCGGGTTCAGCGCCTACCGCAACTCGCCCTGGCGCCGGTACAACTGGACCTACCGCACCAGCGGCAGCCTCTCGTGGTGCCTGTCGGGTGTGCGCTGGGTGAAGGACTAAGTCGGAGATCGTCGGGTATCGGCATCGCCATGCATGAAAAAAGCCGCCGATCGCCCGTCCACCATCGGCGGCAATGCCACGAGGGAAGCGTCGTCGCGCGGCCGTTCCGGGCCGCGCTGCGAGGTCACTGCCGGCTGATGCTGAAGTTCACCGGCACCAGCCCGTAGACCTGCACCGCCTGGCCGTTGCGGATCGCCGGTTTGAAGCTCCACTTGCGCAACACCTGGCGACGCGCGGCGTCGTCGAGCCGGCGATGGCCGCTGCTGCGTTCGATCTCCACGCTCAGCGGCTTGCCGTCGACGCCGACCAGCACCCGCAGCACCACCGTGCCTTCGATGCCGTCGAGCAGCGCTTCGCGCGGATAGGTCGGTGCCGGCGCGAAGGCGTATTCCAGACGCGTGCTCGGCAGCGGATCCGGGCCGGGGATCGTCGGCGGCAGAGGATCGGTGGTGGTCTCGGTCGGCGGGACGTACTCGTTGCCGTCGGGCACGATCACGTCCTGATTGACCGGTTGCGGCACCGGTTGCGGCTGGGTCACCGGCACCGGCGCGCGCGTCTGCGGCTGCGGCCGCATCACCGGGACTTCGATCGGTTTCGGCGGGGGCGGCGGTTCGACCTTGCGAAAGTCGATCGTGTAGATGGTCTCCGGCTCCTCCGCGATCGGCGCCGGTGCCGACACCGGCACCAGCAGCAACATCAGAGCGATGGCGTTGATGGTGATCGCGCCCGCCAGGCCCAGGATGCGGGCGGGCTGCATCTGCGCGAGGACCTGCGGCAGGCCGGCGGGATGAGAGTGACGTTGGACCAGGATCATGGGACACCTCCGTCGGTTGGGGACGACGGTGTCAACGCGGCGCTGCGGCGGGCGGGGTTGGCCCGCGCGAAAAATTTTTCCGCCGCTGGAACGACGACACCTGCCGGTGGGCGGGTGTCGAGGCGGTCGGTGTCGCGGCGGGACTTACTTGCCCAGTTCGAACACCACCGAGAGGTTGGCCGAGAGCGAGGTCTCGCCGGGAGACACCGGGGTGTCGGCGGTTTCCATCGCCGCCATCTTCATCATCGGCATCGGGCCCGGCGGGCTGTAGCCGCCGCCCTCGTTGATGCTGACGATCCGGCGCACGCGCAGGCCGAGGGTCGCGGCGTACATCTCGGCGCGGGCCTGCGCCTTTTTCAGCGCGTTGCGGCGGGCCTCGTCGTAGGCGGCCTCGGGGTCGTCGATCTCGAACGAGGGGCCGTTGATCTGGTTGGCGCCGCTGGCGACCAGCGCGTCGAGCACCTTGCCCAGCCGCGATACGTCGCGGACCTTCACGTTGACGGTGTTGCTGGCCTGATAGCCGGTGATCGCCGGCGGTTGGTTCTCGGCGTAGCGGTACTGCGGATAGATGCTGATGCCGGCGGTCTGGACATCGCGTTCGGCGATGCCCGCAGCCTTGATCGCGGCCATCACCCGGGTCATCTGTTCGGCGTTGGCGCGCAGCGCGCCGTTGGCGTCGGTGGCCTGGGTGACCACGCCGCCGGAGAGCGTGGCGATATCGGGAATGCGGGTGGTGCGGGCTTCGGCGCCGATCGACAGCAGGGTGCCGTCGGCGGGGGGCGGGGACGACTGGGCAGAGGCGGTCATGGCGAAACCCGGGACGAGAAAAGGGACGAGCGCGAGGGCGTAGAGGCGGGTGCGGATGCGTGACATGGAGGACTCCGGTGGTGGGGCCGGGGGGTGAACGCATGGTGAGCCCGGTCGGGTTCGTCGGCGATCCGTCGCGGGGGTCGGCGTTCAGCCATGTATCCTAGCCCGATGCTGCATCTTGCCTCGAAATCCCCCCGCCGTCGCGAACTGTTGCGGATGCTCGGTCTCGACTTCGGCATCCTCGACCTCGACATTCCCGAAATCCCCGACCCGGCCGAGCCGGCCGAGGACTATGTCCGCCGGGTCGCGCGCGAAAAGGCCGGCGCCGGCCTGCTGCGGGTGATCGGCCAGGCCGACGCGGTGGTGCTCGGCGCCGATA
>JBIJBH010000049.1:0-13241 GCA_044345315.1 Lysobacteraceae bacterium | reverse complement strand
CACAACAAGGAGCAATACATGTCCAATCTCGTGCAGGAACTCAACAGCCTCGACTTCAGCGTCTACATCGGCGGTCCGCTGCAGGCGGCCGTCGATGCGCAGCATTCGGCGTCGATGTCGCAGGTCGACTTCATCCAGAAGGTCGCATTCAGCAATACCGGAACCGCGAGCGCGCCGGTCTACGAGCTTCGCTACGTCAACTTCAGCTACAAGAAGAGCGTCCCCAACCCGCACTTCGGCAAGACGACCACGCAGCTGGCGGCTGAAGGTCTTTCGCCGACGACCAACGTCACCGACCGTTTCCTCAGCGTCGATGTCGATCTGAAGGTGCCCTTCATGACGATGCTGACCATCCCCGCGCTGCGGATCGACGAGGTCACCATCGACTTCAACGCCAAGCTGACCTCGGTGGAGACCCGGAACGTCTCCAACGAGTTCGCGGCGAACGCGGAAGTCAGCGGCCGGATCTGGAAGGTGAAGTTCAAGGCCTCGGCCTCGTACAAGCGCACCTCCAGCAGCACCTCGAGCACCGAGCGCACCTACAACCTCGGCGTCCGGGTGCGTGCGGTCAACGATGAACTCCCGGCCGGTCTGGAGCGCATCCTCAACATCCTCGAGGAGAGCATCGAGCGCAGCGAAGCGCCGGCGACGGCGTCGAACTGACGCCAGAGCGGGAAGCGACGGCAACGCGGCGCCGGGACGCGCCGCCCGGGGAACCCGCCGCATAAGCGGCGGGCATCCTCAACCGGATCGGGCATCCGCACGATCCGTCGCCGCCGGGCGATCCATGGACGGATCGACCCGGCGGCACCTCCCGAATGCGACGCGCGTCGGAGCAACCCGCTTCCAGCGTGTCCGCCGACCGCATGCGGTCCGCCACACAGCACGGCGCGCCGCCCGTGACCTCATTCTCCCAGACTTCATCCAGGACAACCCACATGGCAACTCTCAACGACTATCTCGGCGGCCTTTTCAGCAGCATCAGCGAAGCGCGGGTCATGGCCGACACGCAGAGCGCGCAGATCGCCGAGCAATACGCCAAGCACGATCTGCTCAAACACTTCTCGATCCCGCGTCTGCGCATCGGCGACATCGAACTGACCATCCCGGTCGCGATCCAGGGCCTGAGCGAGCGCCGCGGCCTGCAGCTCTCGCCGATCGGCAACGCCGAGTTCAAACGCGCTCTCGCTCGCGAACTGCCGCGCTACATCGGTTACACCATGCTGCCGCCGGTGGCCGAACAGCGCCTGCTTTCCGCGCTCGATCGCCACATTCCGACCCTGGTCGATGAAATCGCCACCAAGGGCGGCATCGCCGACTCGATGTACAGATTCGCCGAATGGGTCGTGAAGGATCTCTACAGCATCCGTGAAGACGGCACGCTGCAGGAAGCCGCGTTCTTCGAGCGGGCGATTCAGGACACCATCGCCATCAAGCCGCTTCCGTTCGAGGAATCGATCAAGCGCTGCCATGAACTCGGCCTCGGCCTCGTCAGCGGCGTGGTCGAGAAACCCGAAATCGAACAGCTCACGGTCATCGCCGAATCCGAACAACTTCGCAACCAGCGGCCGGAGGACATCATCCGCATCCGCATGCGCGTGAACGAGGACGGCATGGAATGGCAGACCCTGCAGCGCGACGACGGCACGATCGAACGCAAACTCGTCTCGGAGTGAACCCTCATGTTCAGATCCACACTTCTCATCGTGCAGCGCCTCTCCGATCGCCTGTTGCTGGTGCCCGGGCTGGTGCGCGGCTTCCAGCGCAAATCGCCGGGCGCTGTCGCCGACCTCCTGCGCTGGATCGACGACACCGAAACGGCGATGTCAGGGCACGGCATGGTCGCCGCCGCGGATCTCGCCGGGCTGAAGGCGCGCATCCTCGCGCCGACCTTCGACGACGATCGCCGTACCGGCGCGCGTCGCCGGCAGTTCGCCGCAGCCGTCGCGCTCGTGCATGATCTGCAGCAGGCGACACAGGACGCGCTGCGCCCCTTGTCGGCCAAGGTCGAACAGACGCGCGGGCTGGTCCGGCAACTGCTGCAGATCGTCGCCCAGAGCGGCGCAGTGCAGTACGACCCCGCCAGCGACGCCACGACCATGGTCGAACAGATCTGGGCGCTGGCGACCGCGCACGAACAGCTGCGGCCGATCGTCGCGCAGATGCGCAGCTTGCTCCCGGCGGACGACATCCGCATGCTGTTGGCCGAGGAGTTCGACCCGCTGGACTTCCCGCTGGCGACATCCAGCCGCTGAAGACTCCGCCGCGTCCCGGATGCGCAGGCATCCGGGCGCCGCGGCGGCCACATCGCAGGAGGCACCATGCCCGACCGTGACGACATCCGCTGGTTCAAACGCCGCTTCGCCGCGCGGATCGCGCCGGCGATCGCCGGCACGCCGCTTTCGCTCGATCTGATCGTCGCCATCGCCTGCCAGGAAACCGGTTTCATCTGGTCGAAGCTGCGCCGTGCGGGCATGCCGGAAGCGCGCATCCTCGCGCTGTGCGTGGGCGACACCATCGACGCCCGCGCCGACGGCAGCGGTCGGCCCTTCCCGAAAAACCGGCTCGATCTGCTCGGCCACCCGCGCGGTGCCGAGATGTTCGCCATCGCGCGTCGCGCGCTGCTGGACATGGCCGAGCATGTGCCCGGCTATGCGCGCTCGGTCGCCAATCCCGACAAATTCTGCCGCGGCTTCGGCCTGTTCCAGCGCGATCTGCAGTATTTCCGCATCGATCCCGACTATTTCCTGGAGCGCCGCTATGCGCGCTTCGACCAGACCCTGGCGATGTGCATCGACGAACTGCAGCGCGGCCTGCGCAAGCTCGGTTACGAGCGCCGCGACCGGCTCACCGACGAAGAATCGGCGCGGCTCGCGATCGTCTACAACACCGGACGTTTCCGTCCCGAGCGCGGCCTGCGTCAGGGCCATTTCGATGGCCAGCGTTTCTACGGCGAAGCGATGCTCGCCTGGCTGCGGCTGGCGCAGACGGTCGCCGTCGATCGCGCGCCGCCGGTCTTGCCCGAACCGCGTCCGGGTCAGGCGATCGTACCGCCGCCGGCGCAGCTCGCGGCGCGCGGGCGTTTCCATCGCGTCGAGACCCGCGGCGGCACGCTCCGGCTGCGCCGCGAACCGCGGCGCAGCGTGCCGCCGACCGCGAACGTGATCGCCGATCTGCCCGACGGCCATCCGGTGCGCGCGGTCGAAGACGCGCCGATCGACGGCTTCCTGCAGATCGAAACCAGCCTGCTCGGCGCGCATCTGCGCGGGTTCGCTTCGGTCGATTACCTGGTGCGCGACGACCGCATCCGCGACATTCCGCTGGTCGCGCCCGCGCCCGTGCCGCCGCAGCGCGGCATCGTCGCCGCGCAGTTGTCGGCGCCGCCCGGCGAGGACGTGCGGCGCCGCGCTTTCGCCGGCCCGTATCCGCTTGACGAACCCGGACAACCGACGCGCCGCGGCCGCGATCCGCAGACCCTGCGCGAGGAACTGGCGGCGATCGTGGCGTGGCTGGCCAGCGACGATCGCGCGCATCTGCGCTATCAGCCGCGCGACGGCGCCACCTTCTGCAACGTCTACGCGCACGATTTCTGTCACCTCGCCGGCGTCTATCTGCCGCGAGTCTGGTGGACCGAGGCCGCGCTGCTGCGGCTGGCCGCCGGCGAAGCCCTGCGCCCGCTGCTCGGCAACACCGTGCGCGAGATGCGCAGCAACGACCTGTTCCACTGGCTGCGCGACTTCGGCCCGCATTTCGGCTGGCGACGCACCGGCAGCGCATCGGCGCTGCAGCGCGAAGTGGATCAGGGCGCGGTCGGACTGATCTCGACGCTGCGCCGCCACAACGGCCGGCCCGGACACCTCGCGATGGTGGTGCCGCAGACCGCGCGCCACATCGCACGCCGCAACGCCGATGGCGAGGTGATCGCACCCGTGCAGAGCCAAGCCGGGACGGTCAACTTCCGCTACGGCACTGCGACAGCGGAGTGGTGGAAGGACGCGAAATACGCGGACGCGGCGTTCTGGCTGCACGCCTGAGTTCGGCGCTGGGCATCTGTGCGACGACGACGATCGTTCAACTGGTGATGACCTGACTCAACTCGGTCCATCCCGGCGGTTCCGGCCACACCGCGGCCTGATTGCCGGCGAGGATCCGGCGCAGATCGTGGCGATCGAGCTGCGGCGCCAGCGCGACCAGCAGTTCGACGGTGTAATCGCGCAGCACGCGTTCGCGCGGCAGCACTGCCCAGGCCACGCATTCGGGAATCGTCGGCGGCGCCGGCAGCGCGACCAGATCGCCGTCGTGGATCGCGCTGACCGCCATTTCGGCGAGCAGGCCGACGCCGATCCCGGCGCGGACGTAGGTCTTGATCAGATCGGCGTCGCGCGCGGTCATCGCCAGCTGCGGCTCCAGGCCGCGTTCGGCGAACGCGCGACGCAGCGAGGAATCGGGACGGATCGAGGATTCGTAGCTGACCAGCGGATGCTGCGCGAGATCGGCCAGACCCGGCGGATGCCCGAGTTTCGCCAGCGGATGCGCGCGCTGCATCAGCACGACCCGGCGCCAGCGGAACAGCGGAATCGCAATGCCGTCCGGCGGCGGCCCGCCGGCGGTGCTGATCAGGGCGAGATCGGCCTCGCCGCGCGCGAGCTGGGCGAGCACGTCGCCATCGGCGCTGGGCTGCAGGTGGATGCTGAGCTGCGGATAGGCCTGATGCACCTGCGTGATCACCGGCGGCAGCACGAAGCGGGCCTGGGTGTGGGTGGTGGCGATCAGCAGACTGCCGTGGCCGTCGCGACGCTGATTGGCGGCGAAGGCGCGGATGTTGGCGGCCTCGCCCAGCAGCTTGCGCGCATGCGCCAGCACCTGGCTGCCGGCCGGGGTCAGGCCTTCCAGACTGCGGCCCTTGCGCACGAACAGCAGGAAACCCAGTTCGTCCTCCAGTTGCTTGAGCTGCTTCGACAATCCGGGCTGGGTGGCGTGCACGGTCTCGGCCGCCGCGGTGATGTTGAAACCTGCATCGGCGATGGCGACGAAGTAGCGCAACTGGACCAGGGTCATGGCGGGCCTTCCGGGCGGCGGGAGATGCGGCCGGACGGTCGTCCGGCGCATCGCATCCCTTCATTCGAATAAAGCGATATCTATAGCAGATAACCGTTCGGCATGAGAGGGGCGTACATTCCGAATGAGCATATCGCCAAACCGGGCCGTCATTTCCGGCGCCCCGGTCTCGCAACTACGTTGGGAAACCCCCTCCTTCCGGCGGATCGGCCATGTCCGAAGCCCCTGCCCGCATCGGTTCCACGCCCCGGCCCGACCCGTTCGAGCCGGCCGCGAGTGGTGCGGACGAGCGCGGCGCGGACGGCCTCGATGAGGCAAACGCGGACGACACCGGGGTTCCGCCGCTGTTCCCCGCTTTCCTCGACCTGCGCGGTCGCCCGGTGCTGGTGGTCGGCGGCGGCCACGTGGCCCGGCGCAAGATCGCGGCCCTGCTGCCGACCGGCGCACGGATCCGGGTCGGCGCCCCGGCGCTGGACCCGGAGGTCGCCGCCTGGGCCGCGGAAGGCCGGATCGAACACCTGCCCGGTCGCTTCGCTCCCGAGTGGCTGGACGATGTCTGGCTGGCGATCGCCGCCACCGACGACGCCGACACCAACCGCACGGTCGCCGAGGCCGCCGGTGCGCGCCGGATCTGGGCCAATGTGGTCGACGATGCGCCCCTGTGCACCTTCCAGGTGCCGGCACGGATCGAGCGCGGACCGCTGCAGATCGCGATCTCCAGCGGCGGCGGCGCGCCGATGCTGGCGCGGCATCTGCGCGAGCGCCTGGAAACCGAACTCGACGGCTCGCTCGCGACGCTGGGCGACCTGCTGGTGCGTCACCGCCGCCGCATCCGCGCGCGGATCGCCGATACCGGCGCGCGCCGGCGTTTCTTCGACGCGGTCCTTCGCAGCGAGATCCCGGCGCTGCTGCGCCGCGGCGACGCCGCAGGCGGCGAACGCGCCCTGCTCGCCCTGCTCGACGCCGCCGACACCGCGCCAGCCGTCGGTCGCGTCGCGCTGGTCGGCGCCGGGCCCGGCGACGCCGGCCTGCTCACCCTGCGCGGCTTGCGCCTGCTCAACGAAGCCGACGTGATCCTGCACGACCGGCTGGTCAGCGCCGATGTGCTGGATCTCGCCCGCCGCGATGCCGATCGCATCGAGGTCGGCAAGGAAGCCGGCCATCATCACGTCCCGCAGGAACGCATCCACGCGCTGATGCTGGAACACGCGCGCGCCGGCAAGCGCGTGGTGCGGCTCAAGGGCGGCGATGCGTTCGTGTTCGGCCGCGGCGGCGAGGAACTCGAATTCCTGCGCGCGCACGGCGTCGCCTACGAGGTCGTGCCCGGCGTCACCGCCGCGCTCGCCTGCGCCGCGTACGCCGGCATTCCGCTGACCCATCGCGATCACGCGCAGTCGGTGCGTTTCGTCACCGCGCACGGCCGCGGCGACGACGACGGTCTCGACTGGGCCGGCTTCGCCCGCGAGAAGCAGACGCTGGCCTTCTACATGGGCGTCGCCGGGCTCGAGCGCGTGCGCGAACGCCTGCTCGCCCACGGTCGCGACGCAGCGACGCCCTGCGCGCTGATCGAAAACGGCTCGCGTCCGGAACAGCGCATCGTGCTGGCGACCCTCGACACCCTGCCCGAGGTCGCGCGCGGCTACGCGGTGCGTTCGCCGGCCCTGCTGTTCGTCGGCGAGGTCGCCGCGCTCGCGGCGCGCCTGCACTGGTTCGGCGCGCCGCCGCTGGGCATCGACGACGTACCGCTCGCCGCGCCTGCCGCGCTCGCGGAGGCCGCATGACGCCCGATCCCGCGTTGCGTTCAGGCCATCGCCGCCGCTGACGCATCCGCTTCCGACCACGCTTCTGCCCCCTGCTCCTTTCCCGGAATCATCGCCATGGCTCTCTACGACAACATCCTCGACACCATCGGCGGCACGCCGATCGTCCGCCTGCAGCGCATCGCGCCGAAACACGTCACCCTTTACGCCAAGGTCGAAGCCTTCAATCCCGGCGGTTCGGTCAAGGACCGCCTCGCGCTGGCGATCGTGCTCGACGCCGAGAAGAAGGGCCTGCTCAAGCCCGGCGACACCATCGTCGAGGCGACCTCGGGCAACACCGGCGTCGCGCTGGCGATGGTCGCCGCCGCGCGCGGCTACAAGTTCGTCGCGGTGATGACCGAAACCTTCTCGATCGAACGCCGCAAGCTGATGCGCGCCTACGGCGCCAGGGTCATCCTCACCCCCGCCGCCGAACGCGGCAGCGGCATGGTGCGCAAGGCGAAGGAACTCTCGGAGAAATACGGCTGGTTCCTCGCGCGGCAGTTCGAGAACGAGGCCAACCCGGCCTATCACCGCAGCACCACCGGCCCGGAAATCCTGCGCGATTTCGCCGGCAAGCAACTCGACTATTTCGTCAGCGGCTGGGGCACCGGCGGCACGATCACCGGCGCCGGCGAAGTGCTGAAACTCGCGCGTCCGGACATCCGCATCGTCACCTGCGAACCGGCCGGCGCGCCGCTGCTGGCCGGCAAGGAATGGCAGCCGCACAAGATCCAGGGCTGGACCCCGGACTTCCTGCCCGCCGTGCTCAGCCGCACCATCGCCGACGAGAACCTGCCGATCGAGGACGTGCTCGCCCGCGACACCGCGCGTCGCCTCGCCGCAGAGGAAGGCATCTTCGTCGGCATCTCCGCCGGCGCCACCGCTGCCGCCGCATTGCAGGTCGCGGAAAAGGCGCCGGAAGGCTCGGTGATCCTCACCATGCTGCCGGACACCGGCGAACGCTATCTCTCCACCTTCCTGTTCGAAGGCGTGAGCGAGGGTTCGGACGACGAGTGGCTGGCGTCGCTGGGCTGAGCGCCCCGCGCACAGCGGGCATCGCAGGCATATCCGCGCGACCGCGCCTGCGCGATCAGGCCGCAGGCGTTGGTCGGGAGGCCGGGGCGATGCCCGGCGTCAGGCCTTCATTCGCCTTCCACCGTCACGACTTCGCCGTGGCGGTGGAGATCCAGCACCAGCGTGCCGCGCGGCGTCTGCGGATCCGCGAGGATGCGACCTTGCAGGGTGGCCAACGCCGCACGGTCCACGTCTTCGCGGCCGGTCCCGCTCAAGAGGGTCGCACCGGACACGGTGCCGTTGGGCGAAACAACCAGACGCACGCGGATGACGATGTCCTCTTCGTGATCGTCCGGCGACTGGCCGGTGCCGCCTGTCGCCGCCGCGGCGGCAAGCCCGCTTTCGACCTCAAGCCAGAACCGCCGCAGCGCATGCGATGAGAGCACCGTACTGACCCCGTGCGGGCGCAGCAGCGGCAGATGCACGAGACTCGGCGTATCCACCCCGGCGCCGGCCCGCATGCGGAAGCGCAATTCGAGGATGTTCTCCGATACCGGCGCTTGCGATCGCGACGGCGGCACCACGAGGCGGCGGCACCAGAGTTCGATGGCCTTGTCGAAGGCAGGGCTCGGACTGCTCTCCTCCGGGATCGCGATCTTCACGTCGCCGGTCCCATCGTGGCCGAGCATGCAGGCGATCATCGCGTCCGCAGCGCCGGCGAACACCAGTTCCCGCTTCAGCGGCATCAGCGACGGCCGGCGCGTCACCCCCGCCAGATCGATCTCGCGCAGCTCGGACGGCGGTCCGGATTCGGCCGCAGGGGGTTCCACGGCGTGCGGGCGGCGGGGCGGGTCTCCGATCACGACCGGCAGCACGCCGCTGACCGCCGCGCCGGGCGTGAATCGGATGCGTTTGCCCCAGGCGACGATACTGTTGTCCATATCCTGTTTGCCGGTCCCGCGGCGAATGCGCACCGAGGTCGGCAGACCACGCTCGTCGATCACGACCTCCAGCAGGGCCTCCACGCCAGACAGTCGCAAGCGCTTCATGGTCAACGCCATCGGCTCGGTCGGCGGCATGTAGACGATCTCGAGCGGGCGCTGCGGCGGCTCCGTCGGCGGGACGGGCGCCGCGGGGGGCGCCGATTGCGCGATCGCCAGGGCCGGAAGCAGCAGCAGGATCAACGAGGAGAGGCGGAAGCGCATGCGGGCGTCGGCTCGGGACAAGGGCGGCCACGATACCAGCGGTGCCCGGCGACGCCGAGCAGCGCGGCATCCTCGGGCGTGTCGCCGTAGGCGTGGACCGCACCGAACGCGGACAGGTCGAAGCGCGCGCGCACCCGGCGCGCCTTCTCCTCGCCGACGCACTGCGCGCCGGCGTAGCGGCCGGTGAGCGTGCCGTCGACGACTTCCAGTTGCGAGCACAGCGTCTCGATGCCGTGTTCGCGGCACCACGGCGCGAGATACGCGTCGAAACTGCCGGATACGACCGCGATCGTGTCGCCGCGATCGCGATGCCAGGCCAGCCGCGCCATCGCTTCCGGACGCAATCGCGGCGGCACCGCCTCGTGCGCGAAGCGCGCGCCGGCCTCGCGGTATTCGGTTTCGGACATGCCGCGGAACCCGGCCCATGCGATCTTCGCACGCATATTCGTCCCGGACACCCAGCCGCGGCGATAACCGATCACCCACGGCGCCAGCAGCGCGCCCCACAGCCGCAGTCGCGCCGGCCGCACCGCGGCGCGCACGAACAGCGGGAGCATTTCGCGGTCGGTGAGCGTCCCGTCGAAATCGAACAGCGCGAGATCGCTCACGTAGCGATGATGCGCATTCGCCGGAAACGCTTCACGGCGTGCGCGCGCCGCTCGCGCCCAGCACATCGACCCGCAGCAGGCCCGCACCGGCGGCACCGGGCTTCAGCCGCACCTGCCGCGCCCACTCCAGCGCGCTGCGATCGACGCCATCGCTGCGCGCGCCGCTGGCGATCGAGGCGTCGATCACCCGGCCCTCGGCGTCGAAGAACAACAGGAATTCATAGCGCGCCGAAGACCCGCCGGCGGCGACCAGCGCCTGCGACAGCGGCTGCAGCGGGGGACGCAGCGCGATGCGATCGGCCGCGATCGGTTTCACGTCCGCGGGCAGCGGCAGAGCGGCATCCAGCTCGTCGTTGCTGAGATCGAAAGGCAAGCGACCGCTGCCGGCCTTGCCGGGGGTCAGACGCACCTGGCGCCCCCATTCGATGATTGCCGCGTCCAGCTCTGCGTTGCCCGACGGCGGATCGAGACGGAACCCGGTCGGCACGCCGTTCGCGTCGTAATCGATCACCAGTACGGCCTTCACGCTGCGGATGCGCGAAGCCAGAAAGGCCTGCTGCACCGGCTCCAGCGAGGGCCGCGAGACCAGCGAAACCCGCGGCTGCGCGCTGGCGGGTTTCGGAGGCGCGGGCGGCGGCGGGGTCTGTGCAGCGACCGCCACAGGCAACGAGAGCGAAAGTGCGAGGGCGAAAAGTCTGTTCACGTGCGGGAATTCCGGAAGAATGAGAAAACGGCGCGCGGTGCGCGGGGCGGAGACGGACACCGGGAATGGACCGCAACAGGCATCATCGGTTCATTCGGTGTGGAAGGACATGGGCAACCTGCCGGTTCCCGCAGCGCCGGGCTTCAGGCGTATCGCATTGATCCATGCCAGAACCGTCCGATCGAACGCTTGGTCGCCGCTCGAGCGCATCAGACGCGCCGCCGTGACCCGACCCTCGGCATCGTAGTAGATCAGCACCTCGAAACTCGCAGTCCGGCCGTGACGGACCACGGCTTGCTGCAGGATTCGCATGGGCGGGTGCTTGAGGATCCGCTCGAACCTAATCTCCGGCGCGGGCGGCGGTGCAGAGAAACGCAGCGGCAGCCTGCCCGTGCCGGCCACACCCGGCGCGTAACGCAGTCCGCGACCCCAGGCGAGCATGGCCCGATCCAGCGCCTCATGCCCGGAACCCGGATCCAGCCGCAGCGCGGTCGGCACGCCTTCGGCATCGTGATCGACCACCAGCACCGCATTCGCTTCGGCAAGTCCGGACGCGTCGAAGGCCTCGCGGATCGGGGCGATGTCGGGGCGCGTCTTCAAGTCCGCGCCATGGGCGGGCACCCATCAGGGCCGTGCGACGGGAGAGGCGGTGGCGCGCTCGGCGGACGGCGACTCGGCGCCGGCGAGGGGCGCCAGCAACGACAGGAGAATGGCGGGTAATCGGGAGGTCATGGGAAGGGCGTCATCGGCCAGGGCGCGTTGCCGCCGCCCAGTCGGTCGTTGCGCAACTTGAACGGAATGCGCCCCTTGCCGGAGGCGCCCGCCTCGAAACGCAGCGCTCTCACCCAATCCAATGCGGCTCTCTCTACACTGCCGCTGGGCGTGCGCTCCAAGACGCGCGCCCCGGTGACTGCTCCGTCCGCATTCCAGTGCACTTCGACCGTGAACTCCAACCTGCTCAGGTTGGTGCCGTTCATCGCGCGCTGCACCGTCTTCAGAGGCGGATGCGACATCAGAGCCGGGAGGGGCTTTTGCGGCGGCGCGTCTTTCGTCGGGGCGTCCGGCGCGCCGTTCGAAGCCTGCGCCGCAGCTGCCGTCAGCAGCAAAGAAACGAAGATGGCGATGATTCTCACGAGCAGTTCTCCTTGTCGATTCATGAGGCGCGATCGGCCGCGCTGGCGAAAAGCACTTACATCGGAATACTTCAACCCCGCCCGTACACGTCCTCGTAGCGGACGATATCGTCCTCGCCGAGGTAATCGCCCGACTGCACTTCGATCAACTCCAGCATGTCCTTGCCGGGGTTTTCGAGCCGGTGCTTCGCGCCGATCGGGATGTAGGTGGACTGGTTGGCGAACAGTTCGAACACGTCGCGGTCGCGGGTGACGCGGGCGGTGCCGCGGACGACGATCCAGTGCTCGGCGCGGCGGTTGTGCGACTGCAGCGACAGCGATGCGCCGGGCTTGACCTTGATCCGCTTGACCTGGAAGCCGTCGCCGACGTCGACCGAGTCGTAGCTGCCCCAGGGCCGGTGCACTTCGCGATGCAGCGCGGCCTGACTGCGGCGGTCGGCCTTCAGCCGCGCGACCACCTGCTTCACTTCCTGCACGCGATCCTTGGCAGCGACCAGCACCGCGTCGTCGGTCTCGACCACCACCAGATCGTCGACTCCGACCAGCGCGACCAGTCGGCGCGCGTAGGCGTAGCTGTTGCGGCTGTCGATCGCGATCACGTCGCCGTGGTGCGCGTTGCCGTCGCCGTCCTGTTCGCTGACTTCCCACAGTGCGGACCACGAGCCGACATCGTTCCAGCCGATGTCCACCGGCAGCACCATCGCCGCGTCGGTCTTCTCCATCACCGCGTAGTCGATCGACTCGGACGGACAGGCGGCGAAGGCGTCGCGATCGAGGCGCAGGAATTCGCTGTCGCGCAGGGCGTCGTGTTCGAGATGGGCGCAGGCCGCGCGCGCGGCGGCGAGGATGTCGGGCCGGTGCGCGCCGAGTTCCTGCAGATAACGCGAGGCGCGGAACAGGAACATGCCGCTGTTCCAGTAATAACCGCCCTCGTCGAGATAGCGCTGCGCGGTGGCGGCGTCGGGCTTCTCCACGAAACGGGCGACCGGGCGCACGCCCTCGCCCGCCGCAGCGTGGCGGGCGTCGGATTGGATGTAACCGAACCCGGTTTCCGGCGCGGTCGGCACGATGCCGAAGGTCACCAGCGCGCCGGCCTCGGCGGCGGGCGTCGCGGCGCGCACCGCGGCGCGGAAGGCCTCGGCGTCGCGCACCACATGATCGGAGGGCAGCACCAGCAGCAGCGGGTCGTCGCCCTCTGCGGAAGCGACCAGCGCGGCGGCGGCGATCGCCGGGGCGGTGTTGCGGCCCACCGGTTCGAGCACGATCCGCGGCGCCGGCGCGCCAGTCAGGCGCAGCTGCTCGGCGACCAGGAAGCGGTGCTCCTCGTTGGCGACCACCAGCGGCGCGCGCGCGGTCAGCGGCGCGACCCGCCGCCAGGTGGCCTGGAGCATGGTGTCGTCGCCGACCAGGGGCAGGAACTGCTTCGGGTAGGCCTCGCGCGACAGCGGCCACAGACGGGTTCCGGACCCGCCCGACAACAACACCGCCTGCAGCTCGCTCATGACGCGCTCCCGAAAACGAGGGCGGCAGTTTACCCTGTCGCCTCCATCGCACCCCGACCGCCGCATGAGCCACGCCCCCGCCCCGCCGATCGACGACGCCCGCGCCGCCGCCCGCCGCGACTGGGCCCGCGCCGCCGCCGACGCGCCTGCGCTGGACCTGGAGCGGGCCTCGATGGACGCCGGCTTCCGCAGCTACTGGCGCGGGGTCGCCGATCC
>JBIJBH010000048.1:0-13304 GCA_044345315.1 Lysobacteraceae bacterium | reverse complement strand
GCCTGTACCACTCGGCCACCGGCCAGATCGTGGCCCGCCGCAATCAGCCGGTGACCGGCGCCGACGGCGCGATCGCGCTGGAGATCGGCGGCGATGTGCCGGCGGCGGCGCTGGAGCGCTTCCGCTACGTCGAGGCCGGCGTGACCCTGTCGGTGCCGGCGGCAGCGACCGCGTCGCTCGACGCGGCGCTGGGCGGCCAGCTCGTGCTGGTGCAGGAAGACAACGAAGGCCGCGTGCTCGGTGCGACCACCACCCAGATCGCCGGCCTGCTCGACGACCGCTTCGCCGCGGCGCAGTCGGTCGACGATCTCGGCGTCGAGATCGAACGCGGCCGCACCGGCTTCAAGGTGTGGGCGCCGACCGCCCGCCGCGTCACCCTGTGCGTGTACGGCAACCGCGGTCTGCGCGGCTTCGAGCGCGAAATGCGCCTCGATCCGGCGACCGGCGTGTGGAGCGCGCTGGCGAACGGCCGTCTCGACGGCCTGCACTACCGCTACGCGGTCGAGACCTTCGTCCGCGGCGTCGGCCTGGTGCGCAATCTCGTCACCGACCCGTATTCGGTCAGCCTCGACGCCGATTCGCGCCTGAGCTACATCGCCGATCTCGATGCGCCCTGGCTGATGCCGCCGGGCTGGCGCGCGGTCGATCCGCCGAAGACCGTGCGCGCGCAGGAAGACATGTCGATCTACGAACTGCACGTGCGCGACTTCTCGATCAACGATCCGACCGTGAGCGCGCGCAACCGCGGCAAGTATCTGGCCTTCGCCGAGTGGAACAGCAACGGCATGCGCCACCTGCGCGGTCTCGCCCGCGCCGGCCTGACCGACGTGCACCTGCTGCCGGTGTTCGACATCAACAACGTGCCGGAGCGGGACTGCGTCTCGCCGACGATCCCGCAGGCCGGCCCCGACTGGGCCGACCAGCAGGCGGCGATCGCCGCGGTGCGCGATCAGGACTGCTTCAACTGGGGCTACGACCCCTGGCACTACACCGCGCCGGAAGGCAGCTACAGCAGCGACGCCCGCAACGGCGCCGCGCGCATCCGCGAATTCCGCGCGATGGTGATGTCGATGCATCTGGCCGGGCTGCGCGTGGGCATGGACGTGGTCTACAACCACACCACCGCCTCCGGCCAGAGCGATCGTTCGGTGCTGGATCGCGTGGTGCCCGGCTACTACCACCGGCTCAACGCCGCCGGCGATATCGAGCGTTCGACCTGCTGCGACAACACCGCGACCGAAAACGCGATGATGGGCAAGCTCATGATCGACTCGGTCAAGACCTGGGCCACGCAGTACAAGATCAGCTCGTTCCGCTTCGACCTGATGGGCCACCAGCCGCGCGATGTCATGGAGCGGCTGCAGCAGGACGTGAACGCCGCCGTCGGCCGTCCGGTCGAACTGTTCGGCGAAGGCTGGAACTTCGGCGAAGTCGCCAACGGCGCGCGCTTCGTGCAGGCATCGCAGCTCTCGCTCAACGGCAGCGGCATCGGCACCTTCAGCGATCGCGCCCGCGATCACGTCCGCGGCGGCTCCGGCTTCGACAGCGGCATCTGGCTGCGCCGCAACCAGGGCTACATCAACGGCCTGCACTACGACGACAACGGCACCGGCGGCAACAAGAGCCGCAACGACCTGATGTGGTCGGCGGACGTGATCAAGGTCGGCCTCGCCGGGTCGATCCGCGACTACGTCCTGCGCACCCACTGGGACGCGACCCTGCGTCTGGAGCAGATCGACTACGGCGGCCAGCCGGCCGGTTACGTGATCGATCCGCAGGAAGTGGTGAACTACGTCGAGAACCACGACAACTGGACGCTGTTCGACAACAACGCGTTCAAGCTGCCGGAAAACACCAGCCGCGAGGATCGCGCGCGGGTGCAGATCCTCGGCGCGGCGATCAACAGCTTCAGCCAGGGCGTGGCCTACTGGCACGCTGGCGTCGACACCCTGCGCAGCAAGTCGCTGGACCGCAACAGCTACAACAGCGGCGACTGGTTCAACCGGATCGACTGGAGCTACCGCGACAACTACTTCGGCACCGGCCTGCCGCCGGAGAACGAGAACGGTGCGAACTGGTCGACGATGGCCCCGCTGCTGCGCAACGAGCTGATCCGTCCGACCGAGACCGAGATCCGCTGGACCCGCGACGCGTTCCGCGATCTGGTGCGGATCCGCGCCAGCACGCGCCTGTTCCGCCTGCGCACCGCCGAGGAGATCAAGCAGCGCCTGACCTTCCACAACACCGGCAGCGCCCAGGTGCCGACGGTGCTGGTGGGTCATCTGAACGGCAACGGCTACACCGGCGCGAACTTCCGCGAAGTGCTGTACTTCGTCAACGTGGACAAGGTCGCGCAGAGCCTGACCATCCCGGCCGAAGCCGGCAAGGCGTATCGCCTGCATCCGGTGCACACCGCGGTGGACGCCGCCGATCGCCGCGCGGCGCAGGCGACCTACGAGTCCGCCAACGGCCGCTTCACCCTGCCCCCGCGCACCGCGGTGGTGTTCGTGGTGCGCTGAACCGCGACGATGCGACAAACGAACGGCGGCCTTCGGGCCGCCGTTTTTTTGTGCGGCGAAGCGACTGCGGTAGAGTCGCCGGGTCGCCGCCGTGGACCGCACATGCGCCCGTTCGCCCGTCTGCCCGCCGTGTTCGCCTCATCGCGTGAGGCCCGAAAACCCGCGATGCGCGGGCGGAAGCGGAATCCGGCCATGGTCGACCGCGAATGAGCGCGACCGCATGAACACCGCCTTCGGTCCCTGGAGCACCCTCCTCGCACTCGGCGTCGGCTTCGGTCTGACGGTGGCGCTGTTGCTGGCGTTCACGCGCTGCAATCGCACCGCGAATGGTCTGTTGGCGCTGCTGTTGCTGGCCTTCGCGATGAAACTGATGCCCTACGCGCTGGGCTTCGCCGGCTACTACGATGCATATCCCTGGCTGTCGTTCGCGCCGTTCGAACTCGGGCTGGCGATCGGACCGCTGCTGTACCTGCACGTGCGTCGATTGACCGCGGACCGTCTCCCGCGAGGCTGGGCCTGGCATCTGCTCCCGGCCGCGCTGCAGTTCGGGTACCGGGCAGTGGTGTTCGTACAGCCGCTGACGTTCAAGAACGCCTGGAACGACCGCATCCACCGCGACTGGATCGATCCGGCGGAGACCTTCCTCGGCCTGCTGTCCTTCGCGATCTATCTGTGGCTCGCGCTGCGCGCCTACCGCGACTATCAACGCTGGCTCGACGCGCACCTGAGCAACCGCGAGGAATTCCGCATCGTCTGGGTGCGCAACGTGCTGGCGGCGTTCGCGATCGCGCTGCCGGTCTGGGCGGTGTACGAGGCCCTGAGTTACGGCATCGGCTTCGACTACTTCCAGCGCTTTCCGCTGTACGTCTGCTTCACGCTGCTGGTGTTCCATCTCGGGCTGGAGGGCTGGCGCCATGCGGGGACGCGCTATCCGCTGCCCGCGCCCCCGGAGGCGGCTCCGGAGACGATGCCGGCGCGGGCGGAACCCGCGGCGCGCGACTGGGCGGCGCAGGGTCGGGACTGGCTGGCCCGCACCGAAGCCGCGGGCTGGTGGCGGGATCCGGACCTGAGCCTGGAGCGACTGGCCCGCCACCTCGGCACCAACACCGCCTACCTCTCGCGCGCCCTGAACGACGGCCTGGGGCTGAGCTTCAACGACGCGATCAACCGGCTGCGGGTGGACGAGGTCTGCCGGCGACTGCGCAGTGAGGACGACGGCGATCTGCTGCAAATCGCCCTGGAGGCCGGCTTCAGCGCCAAGAGCAGTTTCAACCGCTGGTTCAAGGCCCGGACCGGAACGACCCCGTCCCGATACCGCGCCGCGGCCGCAGGCGCGCGTGCCAAAGCATAAAAACCCGCGGCCATTTCCGGTCTGGAACGACACCTCGCCTGCCCGCGGGCAGGCTGACGGCATCCCGGCACCGCGAGACCACCATGCACCCGATCGCCCGACTGCTCCTCCTGGCCGCCTGCCTCGCGCTGGCCCCGCTGGCCCCCGGACGCGCCGCCGATACCCCGAAGGCGCTCAGCGCGAAGGAAGCCCAGCGCGAGCTGCGGATCCTCCGCCGCGCGCTGACCGACCTGCACCCGGGCCTGTACCGCTACCAGACCGCGGCCGGGCTGGACGCCGAGTTCGCGCGCGCCGAAACCGAGGTCGCCGACGGCAGCGACGCCCTGGAGATGTACCGGATCGCCAGCCGGATCGCGGCCGCGGTGCGCTGCGGGCACACCTGGACCAACACGTTCAACCAGGGCCCGGCGGTCAAACAGGCGCTGGCCGCGCTGCCGACCGTGCCGTTCCGGGTGCGCGTGCTGGAAGGGCGCCTGCTGGTGACCGCCAGCGCCGACCCGCGGGTACCGGTCGGCGCCGAAATCCTGGCCATCGACGGACGCGTACCGGCCACGCTGATCGCCGACCTCATGCCTTATCTGCGCGCCGACGGCGGCAACGACGGCAAACGCCTCAGTCAGCTCGACCACGACCGCAACGGCGGCGCGCTGGATCGCCTGCTGCCGCTGCTGCACCCGCCGGGCGCGGACGGCTATGCGCTGCGCCTGCGACCGCGCGGCGGCGGCCCCGTCGATGTCGCGGTGGCGGCGATGACCGCGGACGAACGCGAACGCCTGCTCGCCGCCGCGGGCCAGCTCATGCCCGACAGCGCCTGGCGTTTCGAGATCGACGGCGATACCGCCATCCTCACCCTGCCGACCTTCGCGTTCTGGAACGACGGCTTCGATTGGCGCGGGTTTCTCGAGCGCAGTTTCGCCGAGCTGGAGCGGAAGCGGATCCCGAACCTGATCCTCGATCTGCGCGGCAACGAAGGCGGCGACGACGGTATCGGCCGCGCGCTGATGGCGCATGTGATCGCGTCGCCGCTGACGATTCCGGCGGCGCGGGTCGAGACCGCCTACGAACGGGTGCCTTACGATCTCGCGCGCTTTCTCGACACCTGGGACTTCTCGTTCTTCGATCGCACCGGCGCCGTGATCGCCGGCGAGGGACGCAACAGGCTGCTGCGCGAACAGCCGTCGGAGCGCATCGTCGAACCGGTGGCGTCGCCGTACCGCGGCCGAGTCGTGCTGCTGACCGGACCGCAGATGAGTTCCGCGGGCTATCTGATCGCCCGCGATCTCAAGGCCAGCGGCGCGGCGACCTTGATCGGCCGCGAAACCGGCGGCAATCTGCGCGGCCTCAACGGCGGCCAGATTACCTGGCTGACCCTGCCGATCTCGGGCGTCAGCATCGACATCCCGCTGCTCGCCAGTTTCGCCACGACCGCAGAACGCGATGGCGGCGTGCTGCAGGACATCGCGGTGCGCACCCGACTGGAAGATGTCGCGGCGGGCATCGATCCGGACATGGTCGCAGCGAAACGCTGGCTGGCGCGGCGGCGCTGAGTCGGCATCCCGGCAGGAATGCGCCGCAGCTCAGCGCGGCTGCGCCGGCGCTGCCGCCGCGCCGCCGAACTCGGCACCGCTCACGTCCTCCGCGCGCCAGCCGCGGCCGGCGTCGAGGCCGGTGATCCACCAGGCGTGGGCGTCGATGCGCAACGGGCCGCGGACGCGCTCGTGGAAGCGCACCGGCAGCACGAAGCCGGCGACGTCGCGGTATTCGAGGAAGGTCGTGTCGACGTGCGCGCCGATCGTGGTCTCGAAGCCGTTGAGGCTGATGTGCACGCGATACAGCCGACCGGTGTCGGCATCGACCCAGAGCACGGCGACATCCTCGGCCGCTTCGCCGAAGCCCGGCCGCAGCGTGCCGCGCACGCGCTGGAAACGACGGCCGTCCTCACGCGCGTCGGTCAGGCGGGTCCAGCCCTGCACGCGGTCGAGGAAGAAACTCGGCCCGAAATGAAACAGGCGGAAGGCGTCGTGGGTCATCGCGGTCGCGCGCAGCCGCACCGGATCGGTCACGCGCACGCCGTTGTCGTAGATGCGCAGGCCGTCGCGGTCGCGGATCACCTGTTTGGTGCCCTTCGGCCCGGTGTGGCGCACCGCGTACACGCCCTGCGACGGCAGATAGCGCTCTTCGGCGCGGATGCGATAACCGCTGTCGGTGACCACCGGCTGGATGCGCTGGATCAGCGCGTACCAGCGACCGTCGGTGGCCAGATTCAGATCGCCCGGATACGCGCGCAGGTCGCCGCCGTGCGCGGCGAGGGTGCGGGCGAAGATCGCGTCGCCGTCGAGACCGTCGGCGAAGGCGGCGGCCGGCGGTTCGGGCGGGAATCGGACGCTCGCGCAGCCCGCGAGCAGCACCGCGACGAGCGGCAGTACGATTCTGGCGGACAGCCGCCGCAGGGTGCGCATCATCGTGCATGCTCCGGCGCCCGTGGTGGCGCTCTGAGGGTCACTACGCGACGTGCAGACCTGCGGATGCGACAGCGACCCGGATCGGGCGAACGCACCGATCCGGGCCGTTTCGCGACCGTCAGGTCCCGCACTTCGGCCAGCAGCCACCGCCCTGCTCCCAGGGCTTGGGCAGTTGCGGCAGGTCCGGACGGGTATCCGGGGTGGCGGTCTTGATCTTCGGCGGGTCGCCGAGCTCGGCCTCGTAGTCCTGATATTCGGGATCGATCAGGATGATCGTCTCGTTCGGGTCGCGCAGGGTTTCCGGGTCGGCCTCGACGCCGTTGGACCAACCGGCGACGACGCGGACCGCCGCGTTGCGCAGACGCTCCCAGGCCTTGATGTCGTCCTCGGTCGGCTCGGTCGGGCCGGTGTCGGCGTCGGGATTGATGTACCAGTCGTCCTTCACGATCCCGTCCTTGTCGGTGCGCAGGCCATGGCCATCGACGCCCATGTAGATCCGGTCGCCGTTGTCGAGCACCAGCGTGGTGGCGCCATCGTCGTGATTGATGAAATCGACCACGTCGTTGATCTCGGGATCGGCGTTATCGTCGCCCGCGCTGATCAGACGGACGTCCACGCCGCCGACGCGCCGCGCCGGCGGTGCGTCCTTCGGGTTCTCGCGCACCAGGGTGAGGCCGTCGAACTCGGCCTTGTAGCCATGCTCCGCCAGCAGATCGGTGTCCAGACCGAGACGGGTGAACGCGTCCTTGCGATTGCCGATCGGGAACGCGGTCAGCGGCGATTCGCCGCCGCCGAAGGCTTCGAGCTGGATCTGGATGTCGGCCGGCTTGACGGTCATCTTGCCGACGCCGAACTCGAAGGTCGGCAGCATCTGCGCGCCGATCAGATCGACGATCAGCGGCAGCGGGGGACGGCTGTTCGCATCGAAGGGATCGGTGCCGGCGACGATTTCGTCGGCATCGCTGAAGCCGTCGTCGTCGGAATCGACGACGCCCCAGGCGGTGTAGCAGGCGGAGGTATCGCAGACGCGGACGTGCCGAAGCGGGGGATCTTCGGCGCGGGCGGGGGACGATGCGGAGATCGTGCCGAGCGCGAGCAGCACGGCGGCGACGAGAGTGGCGGGGTTCATGACAGCGTGTTTCATGACTGCGTGTTTCATGACGCTCCTTCGCGAAAGACGGGCAGGCGTCGCCGTCGGCGAAGACGATCGCGCGTCGGCATGCACATGCCGACGGGAACGCATCGCGCGGGACGACGCAGAGGGTTTGGATACCGGCGTGGATCGCATCGCGGACACTGCCATCGCTGGCATGCCGCACGATGCGCCGGCTCAGCAGTCAACGCATGGCGCCGGTCAGATCGGACAACGCTGCATCGGCATCGGCCGGGATCGCATCGAACAATGCGACATCGGTCTCAATCCAGGACCTCGACCGGATCGTGCAGCCGCAGGGTGCCGGTGCCGCGCGGGATCAGGTTCATGCCGAAGGTGATGCCGGCAGGCGTGCGCCGGTAGGACTTCAGGATCTCCAGCGGCTGGCCGTCGTCGCGGCGCAGGCCGAGCGCGGGATCGACCGTGGTGAACACGCAGCGCGTGCACGGTTTCACCGCATCGAATGCGAGCGCGCCGATGCGCAGTCGGCGCCAGCCGTCCTCGGCGTGCGCGGGGACGCCGTCGACCACCAGATTCGGCCGGAAGTGCGTCATCGTCACCGGCGCGGCGCCGGCCGCGGCCAGCCGTGCGTTGAGATCGTCCAGCGCGGCCTGCGAGATCAGCAGCAGCGGGTAACCGTCGGCGAAGCCGACTTCGTCGCCGGGCTGCGCGTAGTCGGGATCGACCGCGCGCCGCGCCGCCGCGTCCATGTGCACGAGACGCACGGGGCGGCCGAGACAGTCGCTCAGCCAGGCGTCGGCGGCGGCACCGACGCGCTGGGCATCGACCGTGCTCTTCCAGACCGTCACCGACAGCCGCGGCGCATCGGGCGGCGGCGGCGGCAGCGCGATCGGGTCCCTGCCCGGCGCGGACAGGCGCAAGGCCTCGCCATCGTGTTCGGTGCGGATCGGTTCGGCACGAATCCGCACCATCTCCGGCAGCACCCGCGCGGTGAGGAAGCGGCCGTCCTGGTCGACGACCATCCAGCGGCGGTCGTGGCGCGGGCCGCGCGGCTCGATCTCCAGCGCATCGGCCTGCAGTGCGGCGGAGGATTTCAGCGGATAGCGGTACAGGGCGGAGAGGCGCATGGTGACGGGGGTGCGGGGGATGCCGGCATTGTGACGCATCCGCGGACGCTCCCGGGCCGTAGCGTCTCAGACGCTGAGACGACCATCACCACACTGCTGCCCATGCACCTGACCCGGAAACTCGCGATCCTGGCCGATGCCGCCAAGTACGACGCCTCGTGCGCTTCCAGCGGCGCCGGCGGCCGGCATTCGCTGCAGTCCGGCGGCATCGGCAGCACCGAGGGCATGGGCATCTGCCATTCGTACACGCCGGACGGCCGCTGCGTGTCGCTGCTGAAGATCCTGCTGACCAACTTCTGCATCTACGACTGCGCCTACTGCGTGAATCGGGTCAGCAGCAATGTGCCGCGCGCGCGGTTCGCGGTGGACGAAGTGGTGCGGCTGACCCTGGATTTCTACAAGCGCAACTACATCGAGGGACTGTTCCTTTCCAGCGGAATCATCCGCAGCGGCGACTACACGATGGAGCAGATGGTCGAGGTTGCGCGCACCCTGCGCGAGGATCACCGCTTCGCCGGCTACATCCATCTCAAGACCATTCCCGAGGCCTCGCCCGAACTGCTGGCGCTCGCCGGCCGCTACGCCGACCGCCTGAGCATCAACATCGAACTGCCGACCGAGGCGGGCCTGAAGAAACTGGCGCCCGAGAAACAGCTGCCCGGCATCCGCGCGGCGATGGGCACGGTGTCGGCGAAGATCGAGGAGTCGCTGGACGCGCGCAAACCGGCGGCGATCACGAATGCCACGCCGAAGCGGCGCCGCGCGCCGCGCTTCGCCCCCGCCGGCCAGAGCACGCAGATGATCGTCGGCGCCGACGATGCCGACGACCGCAGCATCCTGTCCACGTCGAGCGGCCTCTACGGCGACTTCCGGATGCGCCGGGTGTACTACTCCGGCTTCAGCCCGATTCCCGACGCGTCGTCCACGCTGCCGCTGAAACCGCCGCCGCTGCTGCGCGAACACCGGCTGTACCAGGCCGACTGGCTGCTGCGCTTCTACGAGTTCGGCGTGGACGAGATCGCGCCCGATGCGAAGGCCGGCGGCAGCGGCATGCTCGATCTCGACATCGACCCGAAACTCGCCTGGGCCCTGCGCCATCCGGAAAAATTCCCGGTGAACCTCAACACCGCGCCGCGCGAGATGCTGCTGCGCGTGCCGGGGCTGGGCACGCGCAACGTCGATCGCATCCTGATCGCGCGCCAACACGGCAAACTGCGGCTGGACGATCTGGCGCGGCTGCGCGCGCCGCTGCAGAAGATGCTGCCCTTCATCCAGTTGCCCGGACATCATCCGCGCCGGCGTCTCGACGATCCCGCAGCGCTGCGCGCGCAGCTGGCGCCGAAGCCGCGTCAGCAGGATCTGTTCGCGTGACGCAGCGCCATCGCGCCCGGGTCGAACCGGGCTGGGATCTGGAGATCTGGCGCGCGCTCGCCCGCGCCGGGCTGCGCGCGGACATCGCGCCGGAGGACATCGACTGGGACGCTGATGCGCAGGCTGCGCTGCTGGCGGCGCCGGACCTCGGCACCGCGACCGCGATCCGTCCCGCACCGCAGGCGCCGGCGGCGCTGTTCGAACTGGCCGGCGCGGTGCTCTGCCATCGCGATCCGCAGCGGCATGCCCTGCTCTACCGCATCGCCTGGCGTATCGCGCACGGCGAGAAGCACCTGCTCGCGCGCGTCACCGACCCCGACGTGCGCCGCGCCAACGAGCTGGCCAAGGCGGTCGGTCGCGACACCCACAAGATGAAGGCCTTCGTGCGCTTCCGCGAAGTGCCGGGCGAAACCGACGCCTTCATCGCCTGGTTCGAACCGGGCCACTGGATCGTCGACCGGGTCGCGCCGTTCTTCGCCCGCCGCTTCGCCGGCATGCGCTGGGCGATCCTCACCCCGTACCGCAGCGTGGCCTGGGACGGCGCGCAGTTGGCGTTCGGTCCCGGCGCGCAGCGCGCCGACGCGCCCGCGGACGATGCGCGCGAGGACCTGTGGCGCACCTACTACGCGCACATCTTCAATCCGGCGCGGCTCAACCCGCGGATGATGCGTCAGGAAATGCCGCAGAAATACTGGAAGCACCTGCCGGAAGCGCATCTGCTGCCGGAATTGATCCGCGGCGCCGGCGCGCGCGTGCGCGACATGCAGGAGCGAGAGGCGCAGGCGCCGCGGCGGCGCCTGCCGAAACGCCGGCCCGGGACCTCGGCCGACGGGACCGACCTCCCGGAAAACGCCTGACAGCTGTCACGTGACGGCGGCATGGGCACCGGAAACAATGCAGTCCGAGCCCACCCCGACACCGGACGATGCCATGACCGACAGCCTCACCGCGCTGCGCGCCGATTTCGAAGCCCGCAGCCGCCGCTCGCTCTCCCTGCCCATCGCCGGCCTGATCGTCTGGGCCGCGGTCGGCGCCTTCGGCTGGACGCTCTCCGAGCGCAGCGGCGCGCTGCTGCTGGTGGTGGCCACCGGCGCGATCTTCCCGATCTCGATGATGATCGCGCGGCTGCGCGGCGAGCAACTGCTGTCGAACGCGAACCCGCTGGCCCGCCTGATGGGCCTGTGCGTGGTGATGGTCAACCTGCTGTGGGCGCTGCACGTGCCGCTGCTGGTGCAGGCACCGGAATACGTCCCGCTGAGCCTCGGCCTCGGTCTGGGCCTGCACTGGATGGTGTATTCGTGGATCGTCGGCCATCCGGTCGGCCATCTCCACGCCATCCTGCGCACGGTCGCCCTGTCGGCCGCGTGGTGGCTGCTGCCGGAGCATCGCGTGAGTGCGTGCGCGGCGGCGGTCGTGCTCGCCTACGTGGTCTCGATCGCGCAGATGGCCACCCGGCCGATCCCGGCCGCAACCGCCGGCGACGGCCGCTGACCGCGGCGGCTCAGCCCAGGCGGCTCAGGCCAGATAACCGCCGTCGACGGTGAGCGTGGTGCCGGTGACGTAGCCGGCCGCCGGCGACAGCAGATACAGCGCGGCCGGCGCGATCTCGTCGGGCTGCGCGCTGCGGCCCATCGGGATCACCTGGGTCATGAGCGTCATCAGCTTCGGATTGCCGGTGATCGCCGAGGCGAACTTGGTGTCGGTGAGGCCCGGCAGCACCGCGTTGACGCGGATGCCGTGGGCGGCGAGTTCCTTGGCGAAGGCTTCGGTCATGTTGACGATGCCGGCCTTGGTCATCGAATACACGCCCTGGCCCGCCGCGGGACGGCGCGCGTTGACCGAGGCGATGTTGACGACGCTGCCGCCGCCCTTGAGCTTCATCCGCCGCGCCGCCTGCACCGTGGTCCAGAAATAGCCGCGCAGATTGACCTCGACGGTCTTCTCGTAGCTGCCCAGGTCCATGTCGATCATCGGCCCGAAATACGGATTGGCGGCGGCATTGTTGACCAGCAGGTCGGGCGCGCGGCCGTCGGCGTCGAGCGCAGCGAACAGGGCCTCGATCGCGGCCGGGTCGCCGACGTGCAGGGCACGGGCCTCGGCCGAACCGCCGGCCTCGCGGATCGCGGCGGCCACGGCTTCGCAGGCGTCGACCTTGCGCGAGGTGCAGATCACGTGCGCGCCGTGCGCGGCGAGCAGGCGGGCGATGGACTCGCCGATGCCGCGCGAGGCGCCGCTGACCAGGGCGGTCTTTCCGGTGAGATCGAACAAGGCGTCTGGGCGCGACGGGTCGGGGTGCGGCATGCGACGGAATCCTCGGCGTGATCGGGTGCGGGCTTGTTATGCTCGCGAGCCTAGCACAGCCCGACGAGCGCCCATGTCCACCTCCCGACGCGTCCTCATCACCGGTGCCGGCAGCGGCCTCGGCCTCGCCCTGGCGCAGCGCTACGCACGCGCGGGCGCCCGCGTGGCCTGCGTGGATCTGCTCGGCGAACGCGCCGAAGCCGCGCGCGCCTCGCTGCCCGGCGAAGGCCACATCGCGCTGACCGCCGACGTCGGCGACGACGCCTCGATGCAGGCCCTGCACGATGCCGTGGTCGCAACCTGGGGCGGGGTCGACGTGCTGGTCAACAACGCCGGCATCGCCTCCGCCGGGGAGATGGTCGAAACGACGATGGAGGAATGGCGGCGGATCCTCGAGATCGACCTGCTCGGCGTGGTCCGCGGCTGCCGTCTGTTCCTGCCGGCGATGCTCGAAGCTGATCGCGGCCAGATCCTCAACACCGCCAGCTTCGCCGGCCTCGCCGGCGCGCCGGGCATCATGAGCTACGGCGTCGCCAAGGCCGGCGTGGTGATGCTCTCGGAGCAACTGCGCGCCGAACTGCACGGCAGCGGCGTGCGCGTCGGCGTGATCTGCCCCGCGTTCTTCCGCACCAACCTGGTCGACACCGCGATCGCCGACGACCGCACCAAGGCCCGCATCGTGCGGCTGATGGAAAAATCCCCGGACACCGTCGACACCGTCGCCGACAAGGTCTTCGCCGCGGCCGAACGCGGCGAATTCCTGATCATCCCGACCCGGCGCGAACCCATGCTGTGGCGCATGAAACGGTGGCTGCCGGGCGTGTACTTCAAGATGCTGCTGAAGATGTCGCGCAAGCGTACGGGTTGAGGCCTGAGGCACCTCACGTTTTTCGCAAGAAATCCAAGTGCGCAGTGCGTAGCCCGGGTAAGCGCTTCGCGCGCACCCGGGATGATCGGACGCATGCCCTCAAGCATTCCCGGGTGCGGCCGTTGGCCTTACCCGGGCTACAGTCGCTGTCAGCCCGCAAGGGTTTTGATCTTGACCTGCCGGGGCCCCTG
>JBIJBH010000514.1:0-2592 GCA_044345315.1 Lysobacteraceae bacterium | reverse complement strand
TCGACCGGGACGATGTTGGACACCACGCCCTTGTTGCCGTGGCGGCCGGCCATCTTGTCGCCGGGCTGGATGCGGCGCTTCACCGCGAGGAACACCTTGACCATCTTCAGCACGCCCGGAGCGAGGTCGTCGCCCTGGGTGATCTTGCCGCGCTTGTCGGCGAAGCGGCGCTCGAATTCCTTCTGGTGCGCGTCGATCTGCTTCTGGGCGCGTTCGATCGCGTCGGCCGCGTCGTCGTCCTTCATGCGGACCTGGAACCACTCGGACTTCTTCAGGCCATCGAGGTAGGCGTCGGTGATGCTGTCGCCCTTCTTCAGGCCGGGGCCGCCGTTGGCGACCTTGCCCACGATCTGCGAGCGCAGACGCGCGTAGATCGCCGATTCCAGGATCCGGAACTGGTCGTCGAAGTCCTTCTTGACCCGGCGGATTTCCTCTTCCTCGATCTGGCGGGCGCGCTTGTCCTTCTCGATGCCGTCGCGGGTGAAGACCTGCACGTCGATGACCGTGCCGTCCATGCCCGGGGGCACGCGCAGCGAGCTGTCCTTCACGTCCGAGGCCTTCTCGCCGAAGATCGCGCGCAGCAGCTTCTCTTCCGGGGTCAGCTGGCTTTCGCCCTTGGGCGTGACCTTGCCGACCAGGATGTCGCCGGCGCGCACTTCGGCGCCGATGTAGACCACGCCGGACTCGTCGAGGCGCGACAGCGCCTGCTCGGAGACGTTCGGGATGTCGGCGGTGATTTCTTCCGGACCCAGCTTGGTGTCGCGCGCGACGCAGGCCAGCTCTTCGATGTGGATGGTGGTGTAGCGATCTTCCTTCACGACCCGCTCGGACAGCAGGATCGAGTCCTCGAAGTTGTAGCCGTTCCAGGGCATGAACGCGACCAGCATGTTCTGGCCCAGCGCGAGCTCGCCGATGTCGGTCGAGGGACCGTCGGCCAGCACATCGCCCTTCGCGACCACGTCGCCCACGTTCACCAGCGGACGCTGGTTGATGCAGGTGTTCTGGTTGGAACGGGTGTACTTGATGAGCGTGTAGATGTCGACGCCGGCGTCGGTGGCGTCGGTGATCTCGATCTCGTTGACCTTGACCACGATGCGGCCGGCGTCGATCTGCTCGACCACGCCGCCGCGGCGGGCGTTCACGGTCACGCCCGAGTCGCGCGCCACGGCGCGCTCGATGCCGGTGCCCACGAGCGGCTTCTGCGCGCGCAGGGTCGGCACCGCCTGACGCTGCATGTTCGCGCCCATCAGCGCGCGGTTGGCGTCGTCGTGTTCGAGGAACGGCACCAGCGCCGCCGCGACCGACACGGTCTGCATCGGCGAGACGTCCATGAAGTGGATCTCGTTCGGCGGACGCAGCATCGACTCGCCCTGGAAGCGGCAGGCCACGAACGGGGCGGTGATCTTGCCCTTGTCGTCGCGCTGGGCGTTGGCCTGGGCGATGACGTACTCGTTCTCCTCGATCGCCGACAGGTATTCGATGTCGTCGGTGACGCGGCCGTCCACGACCTTGCGGTACGGCGTCTCGAGGAAGCCGTAGCGGTTGGTGCGGGCGAACACGGCGAGCGAGTTGATCAGGCCGATGTTCGGGCCTTCAGGCGTCTCGATGGTGCAGACGCGGCCGTAGTGGGTCGGATGCACGTCGCGCACTTCGAAGCCGGCGCGCTCGCGGGTCAGACCGCCCGGACCCAGCGCCGAGACGCGACGCTTGTGGGTGACTTCCGAGAGCGGATTGTTCTGGTCCATGAACTGCGACAGCTGCGAGGAGCCGAAGAACTCCTTGATCGCGGCGGCGACGGGCTTGGCGTTGATGAGTTCCTGCGGAGTCAGACCCTCGGACTCGGCCATCGTCAGGCGCTCCTTCACGGCGCGCTCGACGCGGACGAGGCCCACGCGGAACACGTTCTCGGCCATTTCGCCGACCGAACGCACGCGGCGGTTGCCCAGGTGATCGATGTCGTCGACCACGCCGCGACCGTTGCGGATCTCGCACAGCACGCGGATCACGTCGAGGATGTCCGACATCGAGTCGCCGCAGCTCTCGCGCAGGCGGGTCGATTCGTCGTCCTTGCGGTCGGCGAAGTACTTGTAGTCGTACAGCACCGGGCTGCCCTCGACTTCGCGGCGGCCGATGCGGCGGTTGAACTTCATCCGGCCCACGCCCGAGAGGTCGTAGCGCTCGAAGGTGAAGAACAGGTTGTGGAACAGGTTCTGCGCGGCGTCCTTGGTCGGCGGCTCGCCGGGACGCATCATGCGGTAGATCTCGACCAGCGCTTCGAGCTGGGTGCGGGTCGGGTCGATGCGCAGGGTGTTGGAGATGTACGGGCCGCGGTCGAGATCGTTCACCCACAGGGTGCCGACCGACTCGATGCCGGCCTTGCGGAACTTCGCGAGATGATCGTCGCCCAGCTCCTCGTTGGCGGCCGCGAGCAGCTCACCGGTGTTGGCGTCGACCACGTCGTGCGACAGGATGCGGCCCAGCAGGTAGCTGTCCGGCACCGCCAGCGCGGCGATCCCCGACTGTTCGAGCTGCTTGATGTGGCGCGCGGTGATGCGCTTGCCGGCCTCGACGATGACCCGGTCGCCGTCGGCG
>JBIJBH010000409.1:0-3732 GCA_044345315.1 Lysobacteraceae bacterium | reverse complement strand
CGTCGACGAGACCGTGCTCGACAACTCGCCCTATCAGGCGCGGCTGGTGCGCGACGGCGACGAGTACAACGAAGTCACCTGGGACACCTGGGTGCAGGAGAAGAAGGCGGCGCCGGTGCCCGGGGTGGTCGAGTTCGCGCGCGCGGCGCAGGCCCGCGGCGTCACCATCCTCTACATCACCAACCGCGCCGAGCACCTGGGCGGACCGACGCTGGAGAACCTGCGCGCGGTCGGTCTGCCGGTGAAGGACGAGAGCGTGTTCCTGGGCCTCGGCACCTTCGTCCCCGACTGCGAGCAGGAAGGCTCGGAGAAGCTGTGCCGGCGCCAGTTCGCGGGCCGCAGCTACCGCATCCTGATGCAGTTCGGCGACCAGCTAGGCGACTTCGCCCAGATCCTCGCCAACACCCCCGAGGCCCGGGCCGAGCTGCAGGCGCGGCATCGCGCCTGGTTCGGCGAACGCTGGTGGATGCTGCCGAACCCGACCTACGGCTCGTGGGAGCCGGCGGTGTTCGACAACGATTGGCGTCAGCCGCGCGAGGACCGTCGCAAGCGCAAACGCGAGGCGCTGGACACCGCGCGCTGATGCCGGCGATCGATCAATGAAATCAATCGTTTGAGCCATCAAACTTCAGGCGTTGCATTAAATTTCGGGCACGGTTAGCCTGTGCCGATCCGGGTGCGCCCGGAACCGTGCCACAACCGTGATCCTCCGGCTCCGGTCGGATACCTTTCGGGAGACCTTCGGGTCTCCTTTTTCTTTGGCGACCGGGTTCGCTTGTCGCCGACCGCCCGCCCCGGCCAAGATGCGGGCATGACCACCGTCGCCCCGTCCGTCCGCACCGTCCCGGCCACCGTCGCGGCCCTGCTCGCGTTCGCCCTGGCGCTGGGCGCGGCCGGCTGTCGGGAATCGGCGCCGCCCGCCGGCGCGGCCACGGACCCGGTGCAGGCGGTGGCGGTGCTGACCGCGCATCTGCGCGCCAACGACCTGCACGGCTTCGCCAAGGATGCGGTGCCCGAATCGCTGCATCCGGGGCTGGCCGCGGCCTGGCGCTCCGGGCGCAGCCGCTGGCCGCTGGAGGAACTGCCGTTCGATCAGCGCATCCCGGGCATGCTGGGCGCGCTGGCCGCCGACGGGGCAGAGCCGCGGCTGCGGCGCAGCTTCGACCAGCAGTTCGCCAATGCCCATGCCGAGATCCGCAGCGCGGCCGAGACCCTGAGCCTGTTCGGGGTGAAATATCTGCAGAACGACGCCTCGCTGAGCCCCGAGGAGCGCAACCACTACGTGCAGCTGGTCGAAGCCCTGGGCGTCTGGGCCGCGGAGGCGAAGCTGGGCGACCCGCAGCGGGCGCGCGGCGCGATCACCCGGCTGGCGATGGCCGCACGCCATGCCGGGGTGCGCGAAGAGGCGGACCTCGCCCGCCTGGGCATCGACGAGAGCCTGCGCCGGCTCGGGCCGATGTTCGGCGCGTTCAAGGTCTGCCTGCGCGACTACGGCCTCGACCTCGACCGGAGCCTGGACGGCATGCAGCTGTCGCTGGAGCGCCAGGACGGCGACCGCGCCCTGGTCCGGCTGCGCTACCCGCTGGCCGGACGCACGATCGACACCCTGGTCGCGGTGGAGCGGGTCGACGGCCACTGGTATCTGAGCGATTTCCTGCGCCACGCCCGGGCAGCCGCCGCGCCGGCTCCGGCCACGCCCGCAGCGCCCGCAGCGCCTGCACCGCCGGCCGCACCCCCCGTCGCACCCCCCGGGTCGACCACGAGCGCGAAGCCGACTTCGTCATAATGGCGGCGATCATGCCGACTCCGCCGACCCAGCCCACCCTCTTCGACGCCGCCGGCCCCGCGCCTGCGGGCGCCCCCGCCGGCGAGCCCCGCGCGCCCGGCGACGCCGCCGCGCAGGACGCCGCGACGCCCTCCGAACCGCCTCCCGCAGCCCCTCCGCCCGGTCGCGGCCGCCGCCCGTGGTGGTCCGGCCTGCTCGGCTGGCTGCTGGAGCCCTGGATCCAGCTGCGGATCGACCCGCTGCCGGCACCGCTGCCCGCGGACGGACGGCCGATCTGCTACGTGCTGGAGGACTACGGTCTGTCCAACGCGCTGATTCTCGAACGCGCCTGTCGCGAAGCCGGGCTGCCTTCGGCGCTGCGCCCGCTGCTGGGCGACCTGCTCGGACGCAAGCGCGCCTATGTCGCGCTGTCGCGGCGCAACGCCAATTCCACCCTCGGTCTGGCCGCCGACATCGCCACCGATCTGGCTGCGGGCAAGCCGCCGAAGATGACCCGCCCGGCGCGCAGGCACTCCGAGGCGCTGGCGCGGTTGCTGCAGGCGCATCGCGACGATCCGGAGCTGGATGTGCAGCTGGTGCCGGTCTCGATCTTCGTCGGCCGCGCGCCGGAGCGCAGCAACGGCTGGTTCTCGGTGCTGTTCTCGGAGAACTGGACCATCGTCGGCCGCTCGCGCCGGCTGCTGGCGATCCTGCTCAACGGCCGCGACACCCGGGTGCAGTTCGCGGTGCCGGTGTCGGTGCGCGAGGTGGTCGCCGAAGATCTGCCGCCCGAGCGCACCGTGCGCAAGCTCTCGCGCGTGCTGCGCACCCACTTCAACCGCATCCGCGAGGCGGTGATCGGCCCGGACCTGTCGACCCGCCGCCTGCTGATCGACAAGGTGCTGTCGTCGGAACCGGTGAAGCAGGCGATCGCCGACACCGCGCGGCGCGAGAACGGCAAGCCCGAGGACGCCTGGAAGAAGGCCCAGGCCTACGCCTACGAGATCGCCGCCGACTACTCGCATCCGGTGGTGCGCTCGGCCTCGTTCCTGCTGACCACGGTCTGGAACCGGATCTACCGTGGCGTGCTGGTGCATCACCTGGACAAGCTCAAGCAGGCCGCGCCCGGCTACGAAGTGGTGTACGTGCCCAGCCACCGCAGCCACATGGACTATCTGCTGGTGAGCTACCTGCTCTACACCCACGGCATCGTGCCGCCGCACATCTTCGCCGGGGTCAATCTCAACCTGCCGGTGGTCGGCAGCCTGCTGCGCAAGGGCGGCGCGTTCTTCGCCCGCCGCAGTTTCCGCGGCAACGCGCTGTACTCGGCGGTGTTCCGCGAGTACATGGCGCAACTGGTCGCCGGCGGCTTCTCGATCGAGTACTTCATCGAGGGCGGACGCTCGCGCACCGGCCGGCTGCTGCCGCCGAAGGGCGGTTCCCTGGCGATGACCGTGCGCGCCTACCTGCGCCAGCCGACCCGTCCGGTGCTGTTCCAGCCGGTCTACATCGGCTACGAGAAGATCATGGAAGGCCGCAGCTATCTGGACGAGCTCAGCGGCAAGCCGAAGGAAAAGGAATCGATCTGGCAGGTGCTGACCGGCATCCCGCGGGTGCTGCGCGACAATTACGGCCAGGTGGTGGTGAATTTCGGCGAGCCGATCAAGCTCGGCGACGTGCTGGCCGAGCACGCCCCGGAATGGGACGGCGCGGCGGTGTCGGACGAAGACAAGCCGCAGTGGCTGGCGAACACGATCGACGCCCTCGCCGACGGCATCCAGGTCAACGTCAACCGCGCCGCCGACGTCAATCCGATCAATCTGCTGGCGCTGGCGCTGCTGTCCACGCCCAAGCATGCGATGGGCGAAGCCGACCTGCTGGCGCAGATCGCGCTGTCCAAGACCCTGCTGGCGGAAGTGCCGTATTCCGACCGGGTCACCGTCACCCCGCACACGCCCGAGGAGATC
>JBIJBH010000408.1:0-3746 GCA_044345315.1 Lysobacteraceae bacterium | reverse complement strand
CGCAGGGCCGGGAAGACTTGGCGCTGCTGGGTTTCCTCGGCGGGCTCAGCGCCGGGACCGGCATGGTGATCGTGAGCACGCTCACGCTCAGCCTGATGATCGGCAATCACTGGCTCACGCCGCTGTGGCTGCGCGGCGTGTGGGCGCCGCGGCGTGCGGCGCGAACGGCGGCGGTCGAGTCGCAGCCCGACCTGCGCAGCGCGGTGCTGATCCAGCGGCGCGTGGGCATCCTCGCGATCGTGCTGCTGGCCTGGGGCTACAGCCGTCTGATCGCCGGCAACGACGCATTGGCCGATGTCGGCGCGCTGTCGTTCTCGGCGCTGGCCGCGCTGGCGCCGGCGCTGGGCTTCGCCCTGTGGCGGCCGCAGACGCCGCCGCGCGCGGTGCTGCTGGGGATCGTCGCCGCGGTCGCGATGTGGGCCTGGCTGCTGCTGGTGCCGGTGCTGGTCGAGGCGCGTGCGCTCGACACCGAGTGGCTGCGCAGCGGTCCGGGCGGCTGGGCGCTGTTCGCGCCGGATGCGTTCTTCGGCCTCACCGGCTGGAGCCGGCTGGGGCGCGCGGTGGCGATGAGCCTGTTCGCCGGCGTGTTCACGACCTGGATCGTGACCGCTTGGGGCGCGACCACCTGGGGCGCGGGCTGGTGGCAGGCCGGCCCGCGCCGCGCGGGTCCGCGCGGACTCGCGCTCGACAGCCTGCGCGCGGCCGGCCTGCGCTTCCTGCCGCGCGAAACGGTCGACGCCGCGCTGCTCGGCGCGCCGGCCTCCGGCGCGGTGCCGGCGGCGCAGGAAGCGCGCCTGGAGCGTGAACTCGCGGCAGTGCTCGGCGCGGCTTCGGCGCGGCTGCTGCTCGACGCCGCGCGGCGCGAGGCCGGGCGCGATTTCGACACCGTCGCCGCGATCGTCGGCGAAGCCTCGCAGGACCTGCGCTTCAACCAGCGGCTGCTGGAGGCCGCGCTGGAGAACATGAGTCAGGGCATCAGCGTGGTCGACCGCGAGCTCTGTCTGGTCGCGTGGAATCGTCGCTACGCCGAACTGTTCGGGTATCCCGACAGTCTGCTGCGGGTCGGTGTGCCGGTGGCCGAACTGCTGCGCTGGAATCTCGCCAACGGTTGGCCCGCCGAGGCGATCGAGGCCGAGGTCGACAAGCGCATCCGCCACATGCACGCCGGCACACCCTACGTCAGCGAGCGGGTGTTTCCGGCGCGCGACGGCGGCGATGGCGTCGTCATGGAAGGCGTCGTCATTGAAATTCGCGGCAACCCGATGCCGGACGGCGGTTTCGTCGCCACCTTCACCGACGTCACCGCGTTCCGCCGCGCCGAGGCCGCGCTGATCCGCAGCAACGAAACCCTGGAGGAGCGCGTCGCCGATCGCACCGCGCGTCTGGACCAGGCCCGCGCCGAGGCCGAACGCGCCAACGACGCCAAGAGCCGCTTCCTCACCGCGATCGGCCACGATCTGCTGCAGCCGCTGCACGCCGCGCAGTTGTTCACCGATGCGCTGATCGAACAATCGCCCGACGCCGCGCGTCGCGCGCAGGCGCAGCGGATCCGCGGCGCGCTCGATTCCACCGGCGATCTGCTCGCCGGGCTGCTCGACATGTCGCGGCTGGAGGCCGGCGGGCTGGTGCCGCAGCCGCGCGTGTTTCCGCTGGCCGACGTGCTGGAACCGCTGGCTTCGGAATTCGCCGCGCTCGCCGGCGAACGCGGCCTGCGTTTCCGCCGCCGGCCCACCCGCGTCTGGGTGCGGACCGATCCGCAGTTGCTGCGCCGGGTGCTGCAGAACTTTCTCGCCAACGCCGTGCGCTACACGACCCGGGGCGGGGTGCTGCTGGGCGTGCGCCGGGTCGGCGGCGCGCTGCGGATCGAGGTCCACGACACCGGGCCGGGCATTCCTGCTTCGCAGCAGCGCGCGATCTTCGAGGAATTCCGCCGTGGCGAGGGTGCCGCAGGACAGGGGCTCGGACTCGGCCTGGCGATCGCCGACCGCATCGCGACACTGCTCGACGCGCCGCTGCGCCTGCGCAGCCTGCCCGGTCGCGGCACGGTGTTCTCGCTCGATGTCGCGGCGGTCGCGCCGCCGCGCGCGGAGGCGGCGCAGACGATGAGCGCGCAGAACGCACTGGACGGTCTGCGCGTGCTGATCGTCGACAACGACCCGCAGGCGCTGGCGGCGCTGCAGACTATTCTCGCCGGCTGGCAATGCCGGGTCGATGCCTGCGCCGACGGCGCTGCCGCGGAGGCCCTGCTCGCGTCGGGCGCCGATCCGGCGCTGTGGTTGTTCGATTACCACCTCGACGACGGCGACACCGGCGTCGCCCTGCAATCGCGCCTGGCGGCGCGCTTCGGCCCGCGGCCTTGCCTCATCCTCAGCGCCGACGACAGCGGCGACGTGCGCCGGATCGCGCTCGAACACGGCCTCGGCCTGTTGCCCAAACCGGTCAAGGCGCTGGCGCTGAAATCGATGCTGCGACGCTTGTTGACCGCGCGCGGCGCGTGATCTTGCCGACCTTGTCCGTAGAGCGGATCGCAGATCCGCGACGCAAAAAAACGCGACCATGTAGAGCGGAACGCAGTTCCGCTGCCCCGGTCTCCGGAGCGATGCGCAGCGGATGTGCGATCCGCTCTACAGAATTCCGTCTACAGAATCTCCTCTACAATCGGCGGGTCTTCCGGGAACCCCTCATGCCTTACACGCCCATTGTCGCCACCCTCGGTTACGTGCTCTCGCCCGATCGCGAACGCGTGCTGCTCATCCACCGCAACGCCCGCGAAGACGATCAGCATCTCGGCAAGTACAACGGCCTCGGCGGCAAGCTCGAACGCGACGAGGATGTGGTCACCGGCATGCGCCGCGAGATCTTCGAGGAGGCCGGAATCGAATGCGAAGCGCTCAGCCTGCGCGGCACGATCAGTTGGCCCGGCTTCGGCCGTCAGGGCGAGGACTGGCTGGGGTTCGTGTTCCTCATCACCCGCTTCCGCGGCGTGCCGTTTCCGTCCAACGCCGAGGGCACGCTGGAGTGGATGCCGATCGCGCGGCTGCCTGAGCTGCCGCTGTGGGATGGCGACCGTCAATTCCTGCCGTTGGTGTTCGACGACGACCCGCGCGCCTTCCATGGCGTGATGCCGTATCGCGACGGACGCATGGTGTCGTGGTCGTATTCGCGGATATGAACCGGACGACGCCCGCCGCGACGCCGTCGCCGGGCCGTGCCCCGGTCGTTTCCGCGTTTGTCGCCGTATCCTCGCCGCATCGTGCGGACAGCCCGGAATCAAGCGCATGAAACAGTTCATCCTCACCCTGATCGCGGTCCTCGTCGGCGGATTTCTGGCCCTGCTGGCCTACGACCGGTTCGTGGTCGCCCCGCGCGAGGCCGAGGCCGTGCGCGTTGCGGCTGCGGAGCGCGAGCGGCAGCGGGTCGAGCCGGACCTGCGTCAGGCGCAACAGCAGGCGCGCGAGATCGCGGGCGAGGTCGAGGCTTCGGTCGAGCGCAGTCTCGACCGCGCGCGTGAGGGACTGGATGCGCAGGCGAAGGAGGTCGACCGGCGCGGCCTGATCCTCGACGCGGTGCAGCGCGCGACCATGTTCCGGGTCGCGCTCACCGAATTCCACCAGACCAACGGCCGCTGGCCGGTGGACGCCGACGATGCCGGCCTGCCCGCGCCGGAAGAAATGCGCGGCGGTGCGGTGCGTTCGGTCGAGATCGGCCGCGGCGGCACGGTGACGATCGCGCTCGATGCGAATTTC
>JBIJBH010000407.1:0-3764 GCA_044345315.1 Lysobacteraceae bacterium | reverse complement strand
CCCGATCCGTTGTCCGTGACGACGGCCGGGCCGAGATCGGTACCCGGCGATTTTCAAGGAACGAAGTCTTCAGGAAAGGGATCAAGGAAGCGATCGATGTCATCCAGCCCATGCGATTCGATCAGGTACCTGAGCCGCGCCGCGCGCGACCGGCAACGTCCTCGCGCCCCCGGGGGCACCGTCGATCCCTTGCGGGCGCCCGGCAGGATCACGACGCATGCGCAGGCCCCGACCCTCGACACCCCGCCGCGCGCGGCCCTGCCCGACCATGACCGCGGCATCCGGGCCTCGCTGCGCGCGACGCTCCGTCCGCGCCTGAACGCCGAAACATCCGAAACCGCGATCGAGCGGCCGTGCGACGCCGTTCGCAGCGGGCCGTCGCGACTCGACGCGATCGCCAACCCGACACGCAAGGAGATGTCTCATGCGACTTGATACCGCCGATACCATTCTGGATTGCATCGATCACTACGCGCATTCGCAGCCCACCGCGCGCGCGGCGATCTTCGTCGCCGACGGCGATGCGCGCGAGGAGACGATCGATCACGGCGAGCTGCAGCGACGCGCCCGTACGCTCGCCGCGACCCTGATCCGTCAGGGCGTGGCCGATGCGCCGGTCGTGCTGCTGTATCACTCGGGCATCGATTTCCTGATCGGTTTCTTCGCCTGTCTGTACGCCGGCGCGCCGGCAGTGCCGGCGAACGTGCCGCGCAATCACCGCCGTTTCGACCGCCTGCGGCTGATCCTCACCGATGCCGGCAGCCGCGCGGTGCTGACGACCGACGATGTGGTGGCGTCGATGCCCGAAGGCCTGAACGCCGAAGCGCTGGGGCTGCAGGTACTGACCGAAGGCGCGGTCACCGATGCCGATATCGCCGCTGCGGCGGACGTGCGTCGCGCCACGCCCGAGGGCATCGCGTTCCTGCAGTACACCTCCGGATCGACCGGCGCGCCCAAGGGCGTGATGGTCACCCACGGCCAGCTGCTGGCCAACCTGAGGGCGATCCGCGACTCTGGGTCGTTCCCGGAATTCTTCTGCGCCGGCGGCTGGCTGCCGCAGTTCCACGACATGGGCCTGGTCGGCATGAGCCTGGCGCCGATCGCGATGGGCGGCCAGGTCGCCTTCATCTCGCCGCTGCACTTCCTGCAGCGTCCGCTGCGCTGGCTGCGCCTGATCCATCGCTACCGGATCCGGATCAGCCCGGCGCCGAATTTCGCGCTGGATCTGCTCGGTCGTGTTCCGCGCGAACATATCCCCGCCGATCTCGATCTGTCCTCGCTGTGGGGGCTGTACTGCGGCGCCGAATCGGTGCGGTCGCCGACCCTGGCGCGCTTCCATGCGACCTACGCGCCGTTCGGGCTCGCCGACGACGCGGTGAAGCCCTGCTACGGTCTGGCCGAGGCCACGCTGATCGTGTCCGGCGGCGCGACCGCGCCGGAGCACCGTCTGCTCCACGTCGATCGCAAGGCGCTGGAGGAAGGCCGCGCGGTGGCGGTCTCCGTGGGCGACGGCCAGTCGGGCAATGGCATCGTGGACGACGAGGCGGCAGACGCGGACGGGGCGGAAGGCGCGCAGGCCGTGGTCTGCTGCGGGTCCGTCGTGCCCGGCCATCGGCTGATCGTGGCCGATCCCGAGACCGGCGCTCGGCGCGCCGACGGCGAGGTCGGCGAACTGTGGTTCTCCGGCCCGAGCACCGCGTCCGGTTACTGGCGCAACGAGGCCGCCACCGCGGCCACCTTCGGCGCGACCAGCCCGGACTGCGAAGGCGCCTTCATGCGCACCGGCGACCTCGGCTTCATGCACGACGACCGCGTGTACGTCACCGGCCGGATCAAGGAACTGATCATCATCCGCGGCCGCAACTACTATCCGACCGATCTGGAATCGACCATCGTCGAAGCGGCCGGCGAGGAAAACGCGAAGATCGCCGCCTCGGTCGCCGCGGTCTTCGCGACCGACGATCCCAACCTCGCGGCGGTGAACGCGGTGTTCGAATTGCCGCGCGGCATTCCCGCGGATGCCGTGGATCGCGCGGAGATCCTGCGCTGCGCGCGCACGGCGGCGATGAAGGCCCACGACCTCGCCGTCAAGGACCTGATCGTGGTCGAACAGGGCGGCATCCCGCGGACTTCCAGCGGCAAGCTGCAGCGGGGCAAGTGCGCCGAGATGTATCGCAAGGGCGTGTTCGCGGCCGAGTCCGCGCCCGCCGGCAAGGCCGGCGACGCCAGGCCCGCCAGCCGCCCGGCCGATGCGGGTGTGACGACCTGAACCCGGCGGTCGCCCGGGCCGATCCTGCCCGGGCGACCCAAGCCATCGGCAGCGCTGCGGGCGGTGTCCCGGCCCGGTGTCGCCTACGCCTTTCCGCCCGCCCGGGCCGGCGGCTACACTGCGGGGATGAACCGACGCACCGCCTTCGTCTCCGCCGCCCTCGCCATCGCACTGCCGCTGGCCCTCTCCGCCTGCGGCAACAAGGGCCCGCTGGTGCTGCCCGATCAGGCGCCCGCCGAGACCACCGTGCCCGCCGAGCCCGCGTCGACTCCGCCGGCGCCGGCGCAGACTCCACCGGCGCCGGCGCAGACTCCACCGGCCGAGCCGCCCGCGCCGCCCGTCCGCTGAACCATGCACGCGCTGCGCTTCACCAAGATGCACGGCGCCGGCAACGACTTCGTCGTGCTGGATCGCCGCGGCGACCCCGCGCCGTTGTCGCCCGCTCTGTGCCGCGCGCTCGCCGACCGCCATACCGGCATCGGCTGCGATCAGATCCTCACCGTCGAACCGCCGCGCAGCGTCGGCGCCGCCGCGGCCTATCGGATCTGGAACGCCGACGGCAGCCCCTCGCAGCAGTGCGGCAACGGCGCCCGCTGCGTCGCCGCCTGGATCCTGCGCGACAGCGCCGCGCGCGATCCCGAGCGCTGCCTCACCGACCGTTTCGCGCTCGACAGCCCCGCCGGCACGCACGCGGTGGAGGCGTTGGATCTGCACCACTTCCGGATCGCCATGGGCCGTCCGGAGTTCGCGCCGGCGCGCATCCCGCTGCGGGGTTTCGACGCCGCGCAAGATCTCTACACCCTTGAGCTGCCGGGCGCGCCGCTGCGCTTCGCCGCGGTTTCGATGGGCAACCCGCACGCGGTGATCGAGGTCGACGACGTCGACGCGGCCGAGGTCGCCGCGATCGGCGCCGCCCTGCAGGCGGATCCGGCGTTTCCCGAATCGGTCAACGTCGGCTTCGCCCAGGTGCTCGGCCGCGACCGCATCCGCCTGCGCGTGTACGAGCGCGGCGTCGGCGAAACCCTCGCCTGCGGCAGCGGCGCCTGCGCCGCGGCGGCGACGCTGATCCGCCGCGGTCGGGTCGATCGCGAACTCGCGGTCGAGCTGCCCGGCGGCACCCTGCGCATCGCCTGGCCCGACGACGACGCTCCGATCGCGATGTCCGGCCCGGCCGCCTTCGTGTTCGAAGGCGAATGGTGGCCATGATTCCGGTCTGCGCGACCGCCCCGAACGACACCGCAAGGCCCACGGACACGACGATGTACGACAAAGAGAAGATCGGCGCCCACGAAATCGCGGCCTGGCTGCGCCGGCACCCGAATTTCCTGCAGCAATTCCCGGATCTGGCGATCAGCCTGGTGGTGCCGCGGGAGCAGGGTCCTGCGGCCTCGCTCGCCGGCTATCAACTGGAGATCCTGCGCGACAAGAACCGCGAACTGCAGCGCCGCCTGCACGAGTTGTTCGCCAATGCGCAGGAGAACGAGCGGCTGGCGGT
>JBIJBH010000453.1:0-3136 GCA_044345315.1 Lysobacteraceae bacterium | reverse complement strand
CCGTTGCATCGGCAACGTCCCGTCGGACCTCCCGCCCCCGTCAAGCCCTCGCGGACTTGTTTGCCCCCGTGCCGGCGGGCGGTGTTCAGCGCCTTTCGAGCGCATCCAGCAGCGGCGAGCGCGAGGCGCCGGCGGCGATCCAGGCGGTGGCGCCGGAAGGCAGCCGGTCCGCGGTCGCGTCGAGCGCGCGCTCGGCGGATTCGCGGTCGGCGAATTCGACGAAACACACGCTCCCGGAGCCGGTCAGGCGTGGCCCGGTCGACGCGGCGCCGGAAACGCTGCGCAACGCGGCGAACGCGGCCTCGACGGCGGGTTCGCGGCGGCGCAGGACCGGCTCGAACGCGTTGCCGAGCGCCTGCCCCTGCAGGAATGGGTTCGAAAGGAAGCCCGATATTGTCGCGGGCGCGGCATTGCGCGTCAATTCAGGGGCCTGAAACAGGGCCGCGGTGGCGGCGTGGACGCCGGGGGCGACCAGCAGATACCAGGCCGGCGGCAGGTCGAGGGGGTTCAGGGCTTCGCCCAGATTCTCGGCCCAGGCATTGCGGCCATGGACGAACACCGGGACATCGGCGCCAAGCCCCAGACCGATCCCGGCCAGCGCCTCGACGCCGAGATCGCAGCCCCACAGCGCGTCCAGCGCCCGCAGGACGGTCGCGGCATCGCTGGAGCCGCCGCCGAGACCGGCGCCGGTCGGAATGCGTTTTTCGACGACGATATCCGCACCTTTGTCGATTCTGGCCGCCGTTCGCAGCGCCAGCGCGGCCCGGACCGCGAGATCGTCGGCCTCGGCGACGCCTGCGGCCGAGGCGCCGTGACGGACGATCCGGCCGTCGTCGCGGACCCGCAGACGCACCGTATCGCCCCAGTCGAGGATCCGGAACACGGTCTGCAGCCGGTGATAGCCGTCGTCGCGGCGGCCGGTGATGCGCAGGAACAGATTCAGCTTGGCCGGGGCCGGCCAGACCGACCAGCCGGCGTCGGCGGGGAACGCACTCATGGCGTGGCGAAGACCCAGTCCTCGATCGCGAGCCGGACCCGGGCCGCCCCGGACTCGGCCTCGATCCGCGCCGGCAGATCGGGCCCGCCGGGCGGGCCGCTGCGCCAGGCGGTGTAGCGGACCGTCCAACCTGACTGGCGCAGCAGGGTCGGCCGGCCCTGGGCGTCGAATTCGATGGCGTCGATCGGCAGCCCTTCGGCCGGTGCGCCGCGGACCCAACTGCCGAGCTGCGCCAGCGGGACCTCCCAGCCGGTGGTCTGCAGCAGCAGGGCCTCGGCCGGACGGCCTTCGCGCGGGCCGCCTTCGAGGCCCTCGATCCGACCGGCGCCGCTCGCCAGATCGCCGCTCAGGCGCCAGCTCTGCCGGGTCACGGGCGCGCTGAGCGCGACCGTGTAGCGATCCCGGTCCTGCTGTTCCCATTCGATCCGGCCGCTGCCGCCGCGGTCGCCGCGGCTGATCGCGGCGCGACCGCTGAAGCCCCAGGTCGCGGTCTGCAGCATCCACGCCGCGCGCAGGCGCTGGGCTTCCTCGGCGGACGCGACGGGCGGCGTCTCGCGCACCGGCACGGTGGCGGCGCAGCCGGACAGCGCGGCCAGTGTCGCCAGCGCCAGCGATGCGGCGCGCAGCCGCGCCGGGACGATCCGCGCGACGCTCACGGCTTCGCGTCCGCCGGCGGCAGCGGCGGCAGCACCGCGCCGGTCTGTTCGAGCGCACGCTGGAGCGAGCGGCTCTCCGGATCGATGCGCCGCGCCTCCTCGAAATACTTCATCGCTTCGTCCTTCCGACCGAGCACCCACAGCACTTCGGCGACGTGCGCGCCGATCTCGGCGTCCTTCTGCTTGGTGAAGGCGCGCCGCAGTTCGACCAGCGCTTCCTCGTTGCGCCCGAGCCGGTACAGCACCCAGCCGTAGCTGTCGATGATCGCGGCGTTGTCGGGTTCGGCGGCGATCGCGCGCGAAATCAGCTCCAGCGCTTCCTGATAGCGGTCGGTGCGATCGGCCAGGGTGTAGCCCAATGCGTTGAGCGCGTTCACGTCGTCGGCGTCGATCGCGAGGATCCGGCGCAGATCGGCCTCGGCGCGCGGGATGTCGTCGCGGCGCTCCCACATCAGCGCCCGCGAATACAGCAGGGGAATGTCGTCCGGATAGGCGGCGAGACCGCGGGCGTAACTGTCGAGTTCCGCATCGAGATTGCGATCGTCCTTGTACAGCTCGGCTTCGAGCAGGTACGCATCGCGGCGGGTCTCGTCGTCGGCTTCGGCATCCGCCTGCAGCGCGCGCAGACGGGAGAACGCCTCGTCTGCGCGCTTGAGCTTGTGCAGCACGGTCGCGGTGCGCAGCCGCGCCTGCGCGCGCTGCGGGCCGCCGGGCACGCTCGCGTACCAGGCCAGGGCTTCTTCGTGGCGCTCGATGAATTCGGCGATCTGGCCGAGCAGCAGCCGGCGCTCCGGCGCGGGCGTGGCGGAGTCGCGCTTGAGTTCGTCGTAGATCTTCGCCACGCCGGCCTTGTCTTCGACCTGGGCCAGATAGGCCGCGCGCAGGGTGTAGCTGCGATCGTCCTGCGGCCCCTGCGCGACGATCTCCGCCGCGCGGCGCTGGTCGCCCATCGCGGCGAACTCGCGGGCGACCGCCCAGGCCAGCGCCTGCGACAGGTCGGGACGGGCGAGCAGCGTATCGAGCACCTTGCGCGCCTCGTCTTCCTTGCGCGCCTGACGCAGCTGGCTGGCGTGGAGCAGTGCGACCCCCGGCTCATCGGGGAATTTCGCGATCACCCGGGTCACGATCCGCTCGGCCAGATCGTCGCGCTGCAGCTGCTGCGCGAAATCGCCGAAGGCCAGCCAGGCGTCGAGCTGGTCGGGGATGCGATCGATCAGATGCCCGAGCAGCCGACCGGTGCGCTGCGGGTCGCCGCTGCCGGCGTCCAGCGCCAGCAGCGCATGGCGCCAACCGTCGCCGTCGCCCTCGCGCAGCAGGGTCTCCAGCCCGCGGCGTGCGGCGCTCTCGCGGTCGCGGAGCAGATCCAGCGTGACCTCGGCGCCGCGCATCGCCGGCGAAGCCTCGGTGCGGGCGCGCCAGAGTCTGAGCGCGGCCGCGGCCGCGTCCTCGTCCTTGGCCAGCAGCGCGATCCGGGTGGCGCGCT